>JABMRP010000276.1 GCA_013202535.1 Planctomycetota bacterium | reverse complement strand
GGCTGCTCCGGCTGAGCCCGCCGCTCCGGCCGTACCGGAACCGGCTGCTCCGGCTGAACCCGCTTTGCCCGCCGAACCGGCTGCTCCCGTTGAGCCCGCCGCTCCGGCCGCACCCGAACCGGCTGCTCCGGCTGAACCCGCTTTGCCCGCCGAACCGGCTGCTCCCGTTGAGCCCGCCGCTCCGGCCGTACCCGAGCCGGCTGCTCCCGCCGCGCCGGCCGAAGACGATGCCGTCTCCAGCAACGTGCGGACCTGGACCGACAGCACCGGCACGTACCAAGTCGTGGGCGAGATGGTCAGTTGTCACGACAGCGTCGTGCGGTTGCGTAAAGCCGACGGCCGCTACGTTCGCGTCGACATCACCAAACTGAGTGTCGGTGATCGTCTGTTCGTCGAGCAGCGCATGGCCACCTTGGCGTCGAACCTGTAGAACCTTGAGATACGCTTTCCCAACTCCGGTGTCGCCCCCGCGGCGCGCCGGAGTTTTTTCGTGGTTGCCCCCTCTCTCGGGTTCGTGGTTTTCGCTGGATCCAACCGATTCGAGGCCCCACCCGCTTGACAAGAGGGCTCTGGCCGGATAAACCCAGGGGAGAATGGAAGTCCCCCCCTGCGGTGTCAGGCGACGCCCGCTGGTGGGAAGCGAGATTCGATTTCCACGCAAATCTTCGCCAAGGAGCCTCATGATGATCCTCGCGGCTGACCAAAACGACCCTACCCAAGTGATTACGATTGTCGTGATTCTTGGCGTTGTCATCTTCCTTTTGGTGCTGGTGGCGATTTTTGCCCGCTATTTTCGCTTCTGGATCCAGTCGAAAACGACCGGAGCGGGGGTCGGCATGGTCGATCTGTTGGGCATGACCTTCCGCAAGGTGAGTCCGGCGGTGATTCTTCGCGCCAAGATCATGGCCGTCCAGGCGGGAATCGGTGAAAACGAAGGGATTAGCACCAGGGCACTGGAGGCCCACTTCCTTGCCGGCGGAAATATACCGTTGGTGATTCGGGCGATTATCGCGGCCCGGAAGGCCAAGATCGTCGAACTCCCCTTCAAACAGGCGGCGGCCATCGATCTGGCCGGTCGCAATGTGCTCGAGGCCGTGCAGACCAGCGTCTATCCCAAGGTCATCGATTGCCCGGCCCGAAGCTCCGGCCGCTTGACTCTCGACGGCGTGGCCAAGAACGGAATCCAACTCAAGGTCAAAGCGCGGGTGACCGTTCGGGCGAACCTCGCACAGCTTATCGGCGGGGCCACCGAAGAAACGATTATCGCGCGGGTCGGCGAAGGCATCGTGAGTGCCATCGGCTCGGCCGCGAATCATGGGGAAGTGCTCGAAAACCCCGACCGCATTACCGAGGCCGTGTTGGCCCGGCGGCTCGACTCCCAGACCGCCTTCGAGATCGTTTCCATCGATATCGCCGACGTCGACGTGGGCGACAACATTGGTGCCCGGCTGCAGGCCGATCAGGCGGAAGCCGACATGCGGGGCGCTCGGGCGAAGGCCGAAGGCCGTCGGGCGATGGCCGTGGCCGAGGAACAGGAGCGGATTGCCGAGATCGAGCAGAACCGGGCGAAGGTGGTCGAGGCCGAAGCCGAGGTTCCCAAGGCGATTTCCCAGGCGTTTCGCGAGGGAACCCTGGGCATCATCGATTACTACAAATTGCAGAATATCCAGGCCGATACGGACATGCGGACTTCGATTTCCAAGACCGGCACGAGTGGCGGCGCCGGCAAGGGAGGAACCGCGGCATGACCTCGTCCTTTCCGGTTCTTTTCGCCCTCGGTGGAGAACTGATCGGGCTGGCGTTTATCATCTTCTTCGTGCTCGGCCCGATCCTCAAGCAAGCGTTTGCCAAGGTGGCCGAAGCGGAGAAGAAGGACGCCCGGCCGCGGCGCCCCGTTCCCCCCAACATGCGCGCCGGACAACCCAATCCGCCTGGCCCAGGGGCCGGACAGGGCGACCCGCTGGGCGACGAGATCGGGGAGTTTCTTCGCAAGGCGTCCGGACAGCGTGCCGCTGGCCCCCCGCGCCGTGCGGCACCACCGCGCCGGCCTCAGCCCGCGCCGCAACCACCCGAAGCGGAGTTGGTTCTCATGGATAGGCACGAGAGCGTTTCCGAGCACGTGCGCTCGCACGTGGCCAATCAAGTCCGCACCGATCTGGATGAATCGCAGTTTGCCGGCAGGTCCGCCCAACTCGGCGCCCAAGTCGGCCAGTCCGACGAGCGGCTCGAGGAACGCCTGCACGACAAATTCGATCACCAACTCGGCGCGTTCGCCAACGAATCGGGGAGCGCCAGCGCCGTGGATACCGGCGAGCCGGTCGTCTTGAGCGAGGTCTCCGCGGCCGCCGGCCTGTCGGCCTTGCTGGGTAGCCAAGTTCGCCTCCGCCAGGCCATCATTCTCCACGAAATCATGCAGCGCCCCAAAGATCGCTGGTAGCGCAACGCAGAAAGCAAACGCATGGACGTAAGGGTCGCTGACGTCACGGTCGCCGTCCCGGGTGAAACGCGCATCGGCTGGATCGGAACCGGCGTGATGGGCTGCCGTATGTGCGGGCATCTGCTGGGGGCCGGATTCTCCGCCACCGTCTTCAACCGCACCGCCGAGAAGGCCCAACCGCTCTTGGCCCGAGGCGCCCAATGGGCCGAAAGCCCCCGGGCCGTGGCCGAAGCGTCCGACGTCGTCTTTACCATTGTCGGCTATCCGGCCGACGTGCGAAGCGTCGTGCTGGGCGACGGCGGCGTACTGGCCGGCTGTACCGCGGGCAACATCCTCGTCGACATGACGACCAGCGAACCGTCGCTGGCGGTGGAAATCGCCGCAGCGGCCCGGGCGGTTGGTGTCCACAGCGTCGACGCGCCCGTCTCCGGCGGCGACGTCGGCGCCCGCGAGGCGCGGCTCTCCATTATGATCGGCGGCGCCGAACCGGTCGTTCGCGCGCTGGACCCGTGTTGGCAAGCGATGGGCAAGACGATCGTCCATCAGGGCGGTCCCGGCGCGGGGCAACACACCAAGATGGTCAATCAGGTGCTCATCGCCACCAACATGATCGGCGTCTGCGAAGCGCTGCTCTACGGCCACAAAGCCGGGCTCGACCTGGAAACGGTAATGCAGTCGGTCGCCTCCGGCGCCGCGGGAAGCTGGTCGTTGTCGAACCTGGGTCCGCGAATCATCGCCAACAACTTCGACCCCGGATTCTTCGTCGAGCACTTCATCAAGGACATGGGCATCGCCCTGGCAGAATCGCGGCGGATGGGCCTTTCGATGCCCGGTCTGGCCCTGGCCCATCAACTCTACCTGGCCCTGGCCGCCCAAGGCCACGGCCGCGCCGGCACCCACGCCCTCGAACTCGCCCTGGCGGGTCTTTCGGGAATCGACTGGAAGAAGCGGTAGAGGTAGCAGGCACACTCCGTGTGCCGTCCGCCGTCGTACGTTTTCCGGTCGCGGGCGACCGGGGCTAACGTGGCATCACACGGCGGCAAGGCGATTGTCGCAGTAGAACGGAACTTGTTCCGTTTCCCGGAATCCAGAACCAAACCTATTTCGTTTTACGAAGGCGAAGG
>JABMRP010000275.1 GCA_013202535.1 Planctomycetota bacterium | reverse complement strand
ACTCGACAGGCGGATAATCTCGTGACGGCCGAGGATCCCGGTTTCGCGGATGCCAAGTCGGGTATTTTTCAACTCAACAACCACGCCGCGCAGCCCGGCCGCATTGGTTTTCGGCCCATCCCCTTCGGCGAAATCGGGTTGTATCGAGATACCCACCGCACGGCGTTGCCTGCCGACGCGGTGGCCGAAGCACGGGCGATGGAGAGCCCACCACGTTAGCAGCCCCGTTGAAAGGGGCGATACCGGCAAAAACGTGTGCCACGGCATTCCTTGCCGTGTGGATTGGAGTGGACTTCGGAAGACACACGTGTTTCATCAATTGTCGCTCCCTGCATCCGATCCTATTGGAGGAGTAGATACATCGCATCCGGCGGCAACTCAACGGCAAATCCGTCACTATTTCGACGGCCGGAGATGTCCCTTACGGCCAGGCCGTTTGCGTCCAGTACAGTTGCCTTGGTGATGTTGCGGTTACGGACCGTCAGCGTCATCTCCGTGTTGGTGACGTTCCACGGCGCGGAACCGCGGTCGACAATCGTTTTGCCCTCGATCGGTTCGGCGCCCGCCTTGGCGGCGAACTGAACGTCGCGCGTCTTCCAGCCGAAGGGTCGGGCGATCGTGCCGACCTGGGCGAGCATCTTACGCGAATCGCCAAGCGGCCGATCGTCCATCGCAACTACCAGCAGCGTGGCGTATTCGTTTTCGCAGCGAACCTCAATCGAATCGAGCTTGATTCGACCGGCCTTGCTCAGAAAGCCGGTAACCCCTTGAACCTTCGGCGCGTTCAGCTTGCAGAGGCCCAGACCATGGTCTAGTTCGATCTCTCCGGTGATGCTTCGCACGATGTTCCGATCGGCATCGATGTGCGGCGCCAAGTCGACGACCGAGCTTTTCGCCGGATCGCCACCGTATTGGACCTGCACCGGACCGACCAGAAAGGCCAGCGGATCGACTCCTCGCTTGACGTTCGACCGCGGCGCCAAGTCTTCGCTCGCTCGATTCGGATCGAAGCTGGTATCCTCGGCGATGATGGGCGTTCTCAATCGCCAAAGATCGTCGTAGGCCCGCCGTTCGCTTACGACCGGTTTTCCTTGCTGGATATATCCTTTGCGAAACGCCAGCGACGCCGCGGGAAAACCGCCCATCAGCGCCGGCGTGGACAGTTGCCACTTCCCCATCGGCCGGCCAAAACCGACGTCGGACGTGGCAAACCAGTAGTAGATGTCCACGCCGCACAGCGAACCGTAGGCCGCCACCAGAAACGGGCCTTCCGATTGATATCGCAGCGGCGGCACCCAGGTGCTTTCCGGGATGATCGTCGGCAGCCCGGCTACCTGTTTGATGTTCAGTGGAAGCCCGCGCGGATTCATCAGAGCCGAAACGGAGGCGAAACGGTCGCCCTTGCTTATCAAGTAGCCCGCCTTGTGTCCTTCGTGAGGATTGACGTGCGGACTGCCATAATACTTGTTGGCACCGATGACGTCGTTGACCGCGTAGCAAAGCCGCTCGACGTCGAGCATCCGCACCCCGTCGGCCGTCTTCCAATTGCCGGCGTTAACCAGTTGTTCGCAGCCCAGGCTCCGATAGTAGTCCGCCATCTGGCGATTGAACCCGTGCATGGTCCGGGCGTAAAACTTGATCTGATCGGCCAGGCGGTCGTCGTTACCGCGTCGCTGGGTGATCTCCCAGATGGAATAGAGCCCGAACACGCCGCCGGCCGGATCGTCGTCCTTGTGTTTGGCCTCACCCCACGCAGCTTGAGCCTTTGCGGTCGAGCCGTACTTGGTCTCCAAGAACTGGGCAAACTTCCGGCCAAGAATCTTTCGCTGCTCGCCTTGAACCGATTGCATCGACCAGAAGAGCATGCTGTCTTCGTTCTGGATCTGGATGATGGCGACAGCCGGGTCCCGAGCCAGCGAAATTCCCGTGTAGGGGTTCTTCTCGGTGAAAAGGGCCTTGACCCACGCCTTGTACCCTTGCTGCAACGTCTCGTCCCAGAAGAGCAAAGCCATTGGTTTGCCGCTTCCGAATCCGGGAACGTTCCAACTCGGCTGCACGTTGCAGGAGACGGCCCAATACGGCGAGATCGTTGTGTAGATGCCCTCTTTCTTCATCGCGGCCACAAGCTGCCAGCACTGGTCCAACGCCTTGCGATCGACGTCGGTCACCCTGGAGCCGGGTGTCTTGGGGCACAACTGGCCGTGAAAACGGACCATGTTCACGCCCCGTTTGGCCAGCCACCTTGCATGGAGGGCAAGCTGCTCCATGCCATGCTTGCTCTGCAAGTTGGTATTGACCGCCCAAAACCGAACGGGCCGGCCGTCGCCAAGCGAAAAATCACCCCCGGCCGTCCGCTTGATGAATCCCGATTCGCCGGCGGCGCGCTCGTTGAGATGCCGTAAATCGAGCAGGGAGTCGACATCGAACGTATCGACATCCGGCTCGAACGCCCACGTGCCCGGGTCGTGATAGCCCAGCTTTTCGCCCGGCTTGCGTTGTCCGTCGGGCGTAAAGGGGCGAAGCGTAAAGAGAAAGCAGTCGAGAGCTCCGTGGTGTTCGATCTCGCCGTGGAACTTGAAGCGAATCGTGTGGCTGCCGCGACTGAGCCGCATCTGGCCGGCCTTGCACCACGCGACGAAACGCATGTCGGGCTTGTTGTCCGAAGCCAGATTGACCCGATCAAAGACGTTCTGGCCAAGATCAATCTCCGTCCAGCGGTCGTTGTCGATCTGGTAGGACAGCCGCGGCTTGGCGACCGTGTTTGCCCGAACCCAGAAGGCGTAGTCCCCGTCGGCCGGCACCTTCAGATCGTAGTCGGCCGTTCCGTCCGTCTTGCCGTAGTTGGATATCCACTCCTTGCCGGAGAGTTCGATCTTCTTGATCGAGTTGTACCATCCATGCACGGCGACGTTTCGGGCTTTGGCAGCTTCACCCTCGACCCACACATAGTCCTCGGCGGCGAGGGCTGAGGCGGCGAGGCCGCATCCAAGCAGGATGGCCGCAAGTCCGATAGCGGGAAGGCAGAACCTATTGCCAATTCTCATCGATCCGCTCCCTCGGTTATGTCCTATTGATGAAGAGGAAATGCGTGATCTTGTGCTGTGTCAGTTCGCCGCACAGCAGCAATCTCAAGGGCTCTGCCGGTCGGGTTGGGAAACGTCGATCTCCCCCACGGCGGTCATTCCCAGTTTCAACTCTCGTTTCATCTCCGGGGTCGGGTCCTCCAGCGACACCAGAACGGCAAACTCCTTCACGTCGCCGCGCCAATAACTGGTCGGCTGGGGGTACTCGGCGACGTGGCTCACCTTGCCGCGAAACGTGCGATCAGGTAGGGCATTGAATTGGATCCGGACCGTCTGTCCCTTGCGGACGCGGCCGATCCGGGATTCGTTCACCGTGAGGCGGACTTGCAGCCGGCTCATGTCCGGCATGGTCAGCAGCAATTGCCGCTGGCGGACGGCGGAGCCTTCCTCGACGGGGCCCGGGCTGAGTCGTGAGGCGGGCTCCTTGCTGGCAATCACCAGACCGTCGCGTGGCGCGAGGATGCGACAATTCTCGATCTGGCGCTCGATGGCTGCAAGCTTCACCTCCTCCAATTCCAACGCAGCCTTGGCGCCCAGCAGTTCGGCCTGGACCTTGTTCGTGGCCGCTTCCGATTGGATCCGGATCTGGGTGACGGCCGAGTCGGCCTCGAGGATCGCCAACTCCAGTGCGGCCGCGCGATAGGCGCGAAGATGCCCCGTCAGCAACCGCTTGGTGGCCGCGCCCGTCTCCAGCGCGGCACGCGCTTCGGCGGCCACCATTTTCATTTCGTCGACGGCCCCCCGGTCGGCCACGCCCTTTTCGACCGCCTGTTCGGCCCTTTTTAGAGCGGTTTGGGCGACCTCCAGTTTCGTATCGGCCAGTACCATCTCGTTTTCGATCTTCTTCACCTCAAGATCGAACTCCCCGCCCTTGCCCAGGTACCTCTCGCGATTCAGCACGGCCACCTTGACGGCCGCCTCGGCAACAGCCAGTGTGTTGTCCCGTTCCCGCCGGGCCGCGGCAAGGGCCAGTTCGGTCTGCTGGAGGATCGCTTGGGCTTGAGCCACGGCGGCACGCTGCGCGATCGCCTCCTCGCGTAACGACGAGTCGTCCAACTCTACCAGGAGTTCTCCCTCTTGGACGACGGTACCCTCGGGCACGATCCGCACGACCGTCGTCTGGCTTTGAACGTTGCCGCGGATCTCCGCATTATCCGCACTCTGCAGCGTACCTCGTTCCCGAACGGTCGATTCAATTCGTCGCCGCAACTCTTCCGCCTGATCGGGAGGCAGGCCGAGGAAATTGCCGCCCCGCTCGCCGGACAAACGGTCCACCGCCTGCGCGGCCGCATCGTCGCACGGGCCGATCAGCATGACACACAGTAGCACGATACCGGGTAGCGAACCGATAGAAACACCCGTGTAGGTCTTCATGAGTGGACCTCTCTATACTGGAGTGGAAATGGGTTCAGCGAATGGTTGATTGCCCGGCGATCTCGACCGAGTAGTCCGCCTTTTCGTGGGATGCCTGTAATATCCGCCGGATCAAGTCGGCCGTTGCTTCAATCTTCGCGGGATCTTCGACGGCAATTTCGATCCGGCTTAGCTCGTACTGCTCGGCCGCAGAGGATCCGGCGACTGTTTTCACTGCGACGTCGCCCAACCGGGATCGCATGGTCGACAAGGGGACGAAGACCTGCGGCTCGGCGTCGCCGCGCCGGTCGGAATCCTCCGCCGGCGGCAATGCACTTGCCTTGGAAACCACTCCCACGATGAGGAAGTAGTTCCGCTCCATTCGGAGGTTCTTGCCTATCGGGTCCTCGTCGAGAAATAACTTGCGGGCTATTTCGCGAGAGATCACCGCCACGTTTTTGCGCTGCTTGAGATCCTTCTCGGTGAGAAACCTGCCCCGGGCGACTTCGAGTTTGTGCGCGGCGGCAAACGTTTCGGTGGTTCCGATCAACATCACATCGGCGACTTCGCCGCGATATCGGGCCTTGGCGGTCGTCTGGCGAACGGGAATCGCCCGGCGGATGGTGGGAACCGTCGTGATGATGCGACGGTAGTCGTCCCGCGTCAAGCCATAGTTGACCACGCCGGCGCGCGACGGGGACTGTGGCTTGACACTCTGGACGATGACGACAGCCGTTTCGGCACTGCCATCGCTGGCCGCCGCCATGCCGGCCCACGTTGCCACGGCCGCGAAAACAGCCAATCGAGCAAACAGTCTCATGCGGTGGTCCTCCCAACGGGGAAACAACGGCCGCCGGCGACAGATCATCCGTTGCCAGTATACGGCGTATGCCTTGCCGAAGCCATCCCCGCGACCGCTACTCCAGCGGCGGTTGGACGATCCTCCTTACGCCCACGCCTTGGCGACCGTCTCGATCCAATGGCGGGCGATCAATTCGTGGCCTTGCGGAAGCGGATGCACACCGTCCCAGATCCAGTGAGACGGATCGGCGCGCCGGGCGGCCTCGTCGAAGATCTCCTGCGTCGGAAGCAGAATCGCCTTGTACTCGGAAGCCAGTTCCGCCACGATCGGCCGAAGCCGATCGACTTGGCCCCGCCACGCTTCCCATGCGTCCTTGACTCGCGTTACCGGCAAGACGAACGGCTCCAGCAAAACGATCTTCAGCTCCGGATTCGCTTGGCGCGACTGTTCCAACAACGACCGATAGTCGGCCTCGAAGGCGTCGACGTCCACTTCCTTGTTCGATCGCACCGCGCGGCCGACGTCGTT
>JABMRP010000274.1 GCA_013202535.1 Planctomycetota bacterium | reverse complement strand
CGCCGCAGCACCAATGTCACCGACGCGGCCTTGGAGCACATCGCCACATTGCCCAACTTGCAGTATCTGCACCTGCTCTACAATAACTTCACCAACGACGGCATGGAACATGTCGGCAAGCTCACCAAGCTCCGGCTGCTCGATCTCCGCGGCGTTATGCAAGTCGGCGATCCGGGCTTGGAGAAGCTCACCACGCTGACCGAGTTGAAGAGCCTCAAGCTGCGTAGCTACGCCGTGACCGACACGGGCATGGAATCCGTCAAGAAACTGACCAAGCTCACCGGCCTGGCCCTGGAGGATTCGTCCGTCGGCGACGCCGGACTGGCCCATCTGGTGGATCTCGACATCCAGGACCTCAACGTCTTCCGCTGCTACAACATCACCGACGCCGGCCTGGCCCATCTGGCCGGGTTTAAGAACCTGAAACAACTGTCGATCCGCGACGTGCCGATCGACGGCTCCGGTCTGGTGCATATCAAGGGCGCCACGCTCCTGCGCAAGCTCGACCTCAGCGAGACGGCCATCGACGACGCGGCCCTGGCGCACATCTCGGGCTTGACCAACCTCGAGTGGCTCAACCTCTGGCACACCAGCATGACCGACGCCGGTCTGGACCAACTGGCCGGTCTGACCAAGCTCAAGTGGCTGAGCATTCTCGACAACGGCATCACCGACGCCGGCGTAGCAAAGCTCGTCGGGCTGCCCGCCCTGGAAACGCTCATTCTGGAAGGCAATCAGGTGACCGACGCGTGTATCGACGATCTCATCAAGATCAAGACGCTGAAGAACCTGAGCCTCGGTTTGACCCACATCACCGACGCCGGCGTAGCGAAACTCCAGGAAGCGCTGCCGGACGTGAAGATCACGCGGTAAGGGGCGAAGGCACCTCGTCCCCCTTCAGCCCCCGGCTCTGCCGGGGGGCCGGTTCGCTTATGTACGATGGCGCTGCGAGGCCGTCGAAAAGCCGGACCGACGGGCTGGGAAGCCCATCGTACTGTTCCCATCACCCCAGCAACACGCCCAACGCATCGGCCAGTTGCTCGTATTGCCCCTCGTCGTTGTACGCCTGAGCCGAGATGCGCAGCAATCGGCCGGGGAGGCGGCCAATGAAATCGCCCCGTTCGATTTCATCGACCAACTGGTGCTGTGGATCCCGGCGAATCCGGTCGAGGCATTCGCCGCCGCCAACATGCTGCGGATTATCTTCTTCGCCATCGTGGTGGGGATCGCGGTATTTTCCTGTAATCTGTATCATGTTCCGGTTACACTGGGTGGAGTGCTGCGGATTGTGTTTCTCGGTTTGGCCCGTCCTGGATGTCGGCAATACGTGCTGCAACGCGTCGGGCGATCTGGTTGGAACGACGCTCGTGGCGTCACGCTTCGGGATGCTCGATCGGGAGATATGTGATCGTCGGAATCCACGCGAGGAAAGTTAAAACGTAACGCCTTGACGACATTCGGAGAACACGCGACATGAAAGTGCGAACGGGAAGAGCCTCAAGAACGCTTCGATCCTTACTGCTACACGTCCTTGTCTTGACGCTTCTCGCGGGTGCCGCCCGGGCTGAAGTCGGCCGCACGAGTGGGCTGATTGCCGAGAATACCGAATGGGAAAACCCCTACTACATTATCGACTCGGGCGTCGAAGGCCCCACGCTGCTGATCACCGGCGGTCTGCACGGCAATGAACCGGCCGGCTATCGGGCGGCCGAGCAGATTCGCCATTGGCCGATCCGACGCGGCAAGTTGGTCGTCGTCCCCCAGGTCAACAGACCAGGACTGAAGCAGAACACCCGCTGGCTACCAGGCGAATCGGAAAAACTCCGCAATGCCAACCGAAATTTCCCCAAGGCGGGTGAACCGAATGGAGCTCGCTCGGTGCCGGTCAAGGCTCTCTGGGAGTTCATGCAAGCGCAAGAGCCCGACTGGGTCGTCGACTTGCACGAGGGATACGACTTTCACGTAGCCAATCCCAAGTCGGACGGTTCGAGCATCATCTATTTCGACACGCCCGAGATGCAGGCGCTTGCGGCCAAGATCCACGACGACGTGAACGCCACGATCGACGACCCCGACCGCAAGATCGTGAAGCGATTCAGCAGCGGCCCGATCAACGGCGGTTTGGTTCGGGCGTCTGTCAAGCATCTTGGAGCCAAGGGATTCTGCTTCGAGACGACCTATCAGAAACAACCCATCTCAACTCGCACGCGTCAACATCGCATCATGGTCCATCGCCTGATGCGCGAATTGGGAATGGTCGACGATTGTGGCGCGAGCGTGATGACGTCCGCGACCGACGCCGTGCGAACCCGAGTTGCCGTCTACGACGCAGGCGGAACGGGCGGCAAAGGAGTGACCAACGTCAGTCGAATCCTCGAATCCACGCCCCCGTTCATCCTGCATCACGTCGGCCCGGCGGACATTCGGGCCGGCGTGCTGGATCAATTCGACGTGGTCATCTTCCCCGGCGGCAGCGGCAGCAAGCAGGCGGCGGCGATAGGCCGCGAGGGTTGCAAAGCCGTCCGAGAGTTTGTCGAGTCGGGCGGTGGCTATGTGGGGATCTGCGCGGGTGCGTTCCTGGCAACCGCCAAGTATGACTGGAGCCTCGCGCTGGTCAACGCGAATACGTTCACCGGCAACCGGGAGATTCCCGGCGTGGGCGTGAAGTCGATGTGGTTTCGCGGGAGTGGAAAGGTGAAGATGGAACTGACCGACGAGGGCAAGGAGATTCTCGGCGACCTGTCCGGCCTTGTGGAACTCGGGTACGCCAACGGCCCCATCCTTTCGCCCGCGGGCAAGGAGAACCTTCCCGAGTATATCCCTTTGGCCTTCTTCCGTACGGAGATCTCGAAATACGAACCCCAGAAAGGCACGATGATCGATACGCCGGCGATCGTCGCCTCCAAGTTCGGAAAAGGCCGCGCCATCGCGATCAGCCCGCACCCCGAGGGCACCGCGGGCCTGGAGTCACTGGTCCGGCGGGCCGTGGCCTGGGTTGCTGGAGAATCTGGCCCTTAGTGACCGCGAGCACGCAAAACAAGGACAAGATATGTTGCCGGCACGCACGCATCGTTTGATCCTCGGGCAGAGCTT
>JABMRP010000273.1 GCA_013202535.1 Planctomycetota bacterium | reverse complement strand
GTATTACCGGATGCTCAACGACCAGGAAAACAAGATGGGCCAGTTTCCGCTGCCTTACGGAAAGGTCCGCCTGTTCATCAAGGAGCCCGCCTCCGACGACGACGAGATCCGCAGCCAGGCGTTCCTCGGCGAAGATTGGGCCAAATACACCCCACTGTTCGCGCCGCTGGATCTGTACGTCGGCGTGGCCCAGGACGTGAAGGTCGAACGGTTCGACATGCAACCCGAGGAAGGGCCGAAGAAAGTCCACGACGAAGTGACCTGCCCGCGCTACACGATCGACGGCAAGGAGAGCGTCACCAAGCCGCAATTCCGCCACCAGCGGACGCGATACCGTTACCGGCTGCAAAACTTCAAGACGGCCGCCGGCGAGCCGATCACCGTGCCGCTGGTCATCAAGGAGCACGTCGACGGCGAGTGGATCATCGAGAAGGTCGTACTGAAGGAGCTCGAAGGCGAGCGGAACGAGCAGACCGAAGAGACGATCCCCTACGAAGAGTTCTTCAAGGAGAAGCGAGTCGACACGGACAACGTCGAATTCGAGATCAAGCTTCCGCCGACCACGGTCGACAAGAAGTACGACCTGTTCGTGACGATCCTGCGGAAGAACCGGCGTTATTGATGTGGGAGTCCCCCTTTTTCACTGGCGGGGCGGAATCCCCCATGCGGTCTCGTCACCGTCGGTGATTTTCCAATTGGTGATTTCGTAGCTCGCCAGCGACAGCGGTTCGCCGCGCCGCAGCGCGGGCAGATGGATCGCGTCGTCGGTTAGGTGTCCCAGGTATCGCTGGGCACCGTAGGTGGACCAGGCGATGCGGTTGAGTGAAAGCCAGGCATCTCGGGAAACATGGCCCACGGTGAGGCGGAACGCGACGGCAAATGTCTGACCGTCGCGGCGGTTCGCCAGGGCGGCCACCAACTCGGGCAGGCGCCGACGACACGCCTCGATAGCCTTCTGGCGATCTCGGTCGGGTTCTATCTCGCGAAGCATGTAGACGGACTCGGCCGCGGCGAGGATCTTGGCGCGAGGCGATTCCTTGCGTAACAAATCGCGGGTCTCGGCCGTGGCGGCCAGCAGCAGATCCTCGTCCCAAAAGTAGACACCCAGGCAGCGGTCATCGATCAGCGGAGCCACGAAGTGGCACAACTGGGCGAAGCGATCGTCGCTCCCGGGCGTGGTACGATCGATCAGATCGACGGCAATCCACCCCTGGTGATCGAGCACGGCTCGGCGAAGCACGTCGCTCTTAAGCGAATCGAGATCGTTGTGGGCAACGACTTGATACGGGTCGTTGCCGAAGGTCATGCCGAACGACTCACCGCCGGTGCGAACGATCCAGGACGGCTCGGTCGCGAGGTCGTCGGCCGGCAACATGACGATCTCCGTCTCGCCACCGCCGGTATCGGGCGTATCGCCGAGACGTTTCTTCAGTGCCGCGGCGTCGGGCGTTTCCGGCTGTTTCAACAAGAGCACGATCGACTGTGTATTCCGCATGGCGTGGAGGGGCGGGGGAAAGGCCGTTCGCAACGGGCGAAAGGCGTCGCCGCGAACGATCCGGCCGACATCGGCGTCGGAGAAAAGTCGCCCGGCTTGCGATGCCGCATTGCTGGTCTCCCGGATCAGGCGAACCGTTTCCCGGACGTTCCCGGCAGCCGCGTGAGCGAGAATAAGAAGCGACGTCGATCCATCGGCATCGTACCACCGTTGGGCCACTCGCATCGCTTCGGTTCCGCGATTCAACCGCAGCAGGGCACGTACCAGATCCTCTCGAAGTTCGTCGACTTCCCAGCAAGATAACGAGTCGGGTGTCGTGCGGAGCCACGGTTGGAGCAGGTCGACCAGACCGGCATGGTCTTCTTTCGCCCAAAGCATTTCGGCCCTCCAGTAGACCGTGCTGTCGGCCCAGAGGAAGCGGCGGTCGACGGCGTCGAGCAAGCGGTCCAGTTCGTCCCACTTCTCGGCGTAGAGAAGCCGCCGGGCGAAGGTCTCGAAGGTCTCCTTGGCCTGACGGAGTGCGTCGTCGACGTCGTCCGCGTCGGCAGTCGACGTACACGCTTCGAGCAAGACCGCCTCGGACCTGCCGGCCTCGTATTGGGCATCGCAACGGGCGTAGCGACTTGAGTTGGCGACCTGCTCGTCGTCGCCGGCGAGGGCGAACAGCCGATCCGCCTCGTCATACTCCTGGCGATTGACGTGGACCAAGGCCTGGTAGTAGTTGAGCCACGGGTCGTCGGGACGGGCGGCCCGATGGGCGACGATCAGTTGTTCGAGCCGGTCGACATCTTCCTTCATGCGATACAGACCGGCCAACAGGCGGAAGGCTTCGTCGGCCGGAAGCACCGAGCGATATGCCTGGCCGTCCTGGCCGGCGCGCATCATGGCCGCCACGCGCCGGCGACGCAGCGATTGCAGCAGGTCTTCATCGGTGGTCTTCTTCTCGCCGAGAGCAAACTGGCGGGCCGCTTCTTCGTACTTGCCTTCCTGCTCAAAACGGTCGCCGATCACCTGAAAGATGAGCGGATCGTCCGGATGGCCGGCCCCGTGTACCTCGATCAGTTGCTTCATCTGCTCGTCGTCGAGTGGCGCCTCTCCCTCGTCCCCGTATTCGAGGTCCACGGCGAAGTATCGAAAGGCCTCGATCGGATCGGGGACCGCCCGATATCCTTCGACCACGCGGTCTTCTTCGGTCATCATGCCGAGGAAGCGGCCAACGTACCACGCGCGCTCTTGGGGATCGGTCTGGCGGGAAATCGCATCGCGATACGCGGTAGCGGCCTCCTCGATTTGTCCCTGGGCTTCTTTCCACTGGGCGGTCAAGAAAGCCATCTGGAGGTCGTCCGCTCCATACTCCCGGACCAGTTGGACCATTGCGGCTGCGATGCCGTCGTCCCGGCTGAAGAAATACCGGGCCAGCGATTCGGCCATCTCCCCGGGGTCTTCGGTCTGGCGAACGTAGCCGGTCAGCATCGCTTGGCGGTCGCCGGAATGATGTCGCCCGAGAAATGTCAACGCCTGGTAATCGTTCGGATCGATGGCGAGCATCCGGCGATACTCGGCGGCGGCTTCCTGGTAATGCTCGCCGTCGGCAAGGCACTCGGCTTTTAACTCGCCGACGGTCGGCCCGTAACCGACCAGCATCTCGTATTCCCTTGCATAGAACAGTGTCTTGGCGCGATTGCTCGTCGCGTCGTAGGCCAGCGCCTGGCCGATCAGCCAGCCGGGGGCCTCTTGGGGAGGCATCCCCCGATACAGCCGCAACGCTTCCGCATACCGATCGCATCGAGTCCAGGCATACGCGGCAAGCAGCGTTGACACGGCAACCAATTCAGGCGGCGCGGAGCGGGATTCGGCCCGGCGAATCGCGTCGGCGGCCCCGCCGAAGTCTCCTGCGGCAATCAGATCGTCGGCCCGCGAGATGTCCCATGCGGCCCGATTGTATTCCGCCACTTCGTACTCGCTACTCCCGGCGCACAAGAGAGCGGTTTCGGTCGAGTCGCGCATCCCATAGTCGATCAGTTCCCAATCGTATGCGAGCCACCCGTCGCCATTGCGGATAATCCACCAACGGATCCGAAGCATCGAGCCGTCATCGTCGTCCCAGAAGTAGCCGTAGACGATTGCTTCGTTTCCGCCGGTGATCGGCACGACCTGGGCAATACGATAGCGGGTAACGCGGGTCGGCAGGACGACTTGGGCCCACGCGACCACTTCGTCGGGATAATCACTGGTGGTGGCGCCCGTCAGACAGCCGCTATTCTTCACGGCGACCGCGTATCGGCGGCGGTCGACGTACCGCGCAAAGGTCGTCTCGTCATCCTCATCCATCGCCAAGATCAGGGCATCGATCAACGCCTCGATCCGCTGAAGCTCGGCGGCGTCGACGTCGACCGAGGTGCTATTGTACGCGGCGGCGATCGCCCGGTACTTTGGAAAGGGGAATTCGCTTTGGGCGCGGGCTTCCGGCCCGTAGCCCGGCTCTTCCTCCCAGTACCGATCGGAAATCTCCTCGGGCCCGAAGCCCCCAAATAACCCCGGACCGTCCTCTGATTTCTTCCAGAGGGCGATCCCCACGACGACATAGACGGCAATCGCCGCGGCGATCCCGGCAGTGATGGCAAGCGCTTTGACGAACATTCTATTGGAAGAACGTCGCGGGCGGTTGCCCTGGTCGTGCGGCCACGGTTGCGACATGGCGATACCTCCTGACGGAAAGGCCGGGGCACCGGCGGTTCTTCCACCCATTGTGGTGGGGCCGGCCGCTCGGTTCAATCCCCCCCACGGTTTTTACTGGCCAAGAGGCTTGATTCCGGCGGGTGGCGTGTACAGAATGGGCAGCAATGAACCGTGTCTTGCATTGATTGATGACAGCCCCGGGAGCGTACCATGAACTGCCTTGCCCCTCGATCCGCCGTACTCGTTGCGGTCCTCGGTGCCGTATTGTTG
>JABMRP010000272.1 GCA_013202535.1 Planctomycetota bacterium | reverse complement strand
GCCGTAGGCGGCGGCGAGGACGGGGCGAAACACGCGGAACGGACCGGGCAGTGGTAGTTTCCAAACCAGCAAGCCACCGGCACAAGGCCGGTGGGGAAGAAGCCAAAGTGGCGCTGTCCAACTACGCTTCGGGTTACGATCGGCTGGTGATAAATCTAGGCTAATCCTCCTTCCCCCCGATGGCCATTACGTGTGATTCCGTGCGGAGGTACATGACACCGCCGGCCACCGCGGGGGTGGCGTGGGTGGGCTCTTCGAGATCGATTCGGGTGAGTTCCTCGAACTCGGTCGACGCGGCCAGGACGACCATCTCGCCGTCGCGCGTGATGCAGAATAGCCGATCGCCCACCCGAATCGGCGAACAGAAGTAGTTGCCCTCGACGCGCTCCTGCCAGTGGACTTTGCCCGTGGGCGCGTCGAGACAGGTGACCACGCCCCGATCGAACCAGGAGAAGAGCAGATCGCCGTAGGCCACGGGTGTGCAAACGTAGGGCAGCGCGCCCTGGAGCTTGTAGGCCAATTCCGGTTTGGCGCCGGTGGCAGGGTTGCCCGGCCGCACGGCGATCATCTGCCGGCCGACGCCCCCGACGCCGCAGCTTCCGAAGATCAGCCCCGAGGCGATCGCCGGCGAGCTGGCCACGCGGTAGGTAAACTCGTCCAGTTCCCAAAACGGTTTGCCGGTGGCCGGATCGAGGCTACTGATGCCGTGTGCCCAACTGTTGACGATCAACTGCGGCGGTCCTTCTTTGGGGCGATAGATGCAGGGCGTGGCAAAGGCCGCTTTGACCAGCCGCCGCTCGGTCTCCCAGACTGTCTCGCCCGTCTTGCGGTTCAGCCCGACGATCGAACAGGGGCCGTCCTGCTCGTTGGCGACAATCAACAGATCGCCATGCAGTATGGGCGAGGCACCGTGGCCGTGTTGCGATAGGAACGGCCCCAAATCGCGCCGCCACAGGTCGCGGCCCGTCTCTCGATCCAGGGCCAAGACGACGTGCCGCTCGGGATTGGCGAAGGTGACGTAGACGCGATCCTTGTCGACCGTTGGCGTCGAAGAGGCGTAGCTGTTGAACTCGTGTTTGGGATGCTCCATCGACGGCAGCCGGCGCTCCCAGATCATCCGGCCGTCGGAAGTGTCCAGGCAGCGGACGACCAGCGTGGCGTCGTCGTCGATTCCGCTGGTGACGAAGACCTGATTGCCCCAGACCACGGGCGAGGAATGTCCGCGGCCGGGCAGCTTCACCCGCCAGCGGTAGTCGGCCGACGTCCAACGCGTCGGAATGGTCGTTGCCTCGCTGACCCCCGAACCGTTGGGTCCGCGGAAACGGGTCCACTCCTGCCCGCTCTCCTCTTGGCCGGCGCCGGGGGTGCAGAAAGACAACAGCCAAACGAAAACCGGGAGCAGGAAGCAGGCACGATGTTTCATCGGGCGGAATCCTCGAAAGGGGGGGGGGTGGGTTGCGTATTCGTCGGGCATCTCGGGTACCCGTGCCGGGATTGTACCCTGCCCGAGCATCGCGTGTCGAGCGAAAGGAGGTGCCGCTAAGCAAGGGCGGGCAAGCGTCGTACCCCCAGCGCACGGGGGGAGATCGAATCGCCTGGCAACCCCGGCCGAACCGTCGCGATCGGCACCGCTCCGAACCGAGTGTCCGGCGCGGACGTAAAAGAGGTAGAGTAGTCAAGAGAAGAAGTAAGAAGAGCCGATCACGCGAGCGAATGCCGGTCGGCCTTGTGTCTGTTTGGGGATATGGATAGGATAAACGAGGTGTTCACCTATCGGCAAATGTTACCTACTTTTCCAGGTTTACGGGGTCATTGAGGATCAAGCATGAACGGTTTTCTTACGGCGGGCAGTCGCGTTGGTTGGACGGTGGTTCTGTTGGCAACATTGGCGTTTGTCGGCGTTTTCTCGGTCGATCGTGCGGAAGCGGAGTTGGATGCCCCCAGCGCCAGCGACCGCCAGATCACTCGCGTGGTCGTCTACTTCATGAAGCAAGAGCACGTCTCGAAGCATCCCATGGACGACGAGATATCGCAGCGCGCATTCGACGGATTCCTTGAGTCGCTCGACGGCTGGAAGGTCTATTTCTACCAGTCGGATATCGATAAGTTCGCCGTCAACCGGGATCAACTCGACAACATGGCCTTAAAGGGCGACATCAGCTTCGGCTACGAGGTGTTCAAGGTCTTCTTGGACCGGATCGACGAGCGGGTGGCGATGATCGACGAGATTCTCGACGCGCCGCTGGATTTCACCATCGACGAGGAAGTGGTGACCGATCGCGAGGGGGTCTCGTATCCGAAGACCCCGGCCGAGGCGAAGGAACGCTGGCGCAAGCGAATCAAGTACGAACTGCTGTTGTTGAAGTCGGGCAAGGACAAACTGGAAGGCGAGGAGGCGCTGGAGAAGGTTCGGCGGAGACATCACTACTTCGCCAAACGCATGCGCCAGACCGACAGCGACGAACTGCTGGAAATGTACCTCACTTCGCTGACCACGGCCTTCGATCCGCACACCACGTACATGTCGCCGCGAACGAAGGAAAACTTCGACATCGTCATGCGATTGGAGTTGGAGGGGATCGGCGCGGAACTGTCGGGTGAAGACGGCTACACCATCGTCCGCAAGGTCGTGCCCGGCGGTGCCGCCGCCCGCGACGCACGCCTCAAGATTGACGACAAGATCGTTGGCGTCGGACAGGGTGAAGACGGCGAGATCGTCAATACCGTCGAGATGAAGCTCTCCGACGTGGTCAATCTGATCCGCGGCGACCGCGACACGGTCGTTCGCTTGCAGATATTGCCGGCCGACAGAGAAAAGGACGAGCGGCGCATCTACAACATTACCCGCGATAAGATCAAGCTGACCGACTCCGCAGCGCGAGGCGAGATCATCGAGGAGGGTGCCAAATCGGACGGCACACCCTACAAGATCGGCGTGATCAACCTGCCGAGTTTCTACATGGACATGGACGCCGCGCGGGCGGGAGTACGCGACTTCAAGAGTTGTACCCGCGACGTGAGCCGGCTGCTGGAAGGCTTCAACGAGAAGAAAGTCGACGCCGTGGTTCTCGATTTGCGGCACAACACGGGTGGCGCGTTGCGCGAAGCGGTCAACCTGACCGGCCTGTTTTTGGATCAGGGACCGATCGTCCAGGTGAAGAACTCTCGCGGACAGGTCACGCCGGACCACGACCGCTTTCCCGGGGCGGTCTGGGACGGTCCGCTGGTGGTTCTGGTCAGCAAGTTCAGCGCCAGCGCCAGCGAGATCCTCGCCGGCGCGATCCAGGATTACGAGCGGGGGCTGATCGTCGGCGACCACTCGACCCACGGCAAGGGAACGGTGCAGAGTCTCATGGATCTGGGCCGGCAACTGTACAGCGCGCCGGGGAAGATGGGGGCCCTGAAGATCACCATCAACCAGTTCTACCGGCCCAGCGGCGACAGCACGCAGAAACGGGGCGTTGTGTCCGACATCGAGTTGCCCGCCCTGACCACGTACCTCGACATCGGCGAGGCCGATCTCGACTATCCCCTGGAGTTTGATCGCGTCGACCCGATGAAGTTCAAGAAACTGGACCTCGTCGACAAAGGGCTCTGCGAACGGCTCGGACAACTCTCCAGCCAGCGACGTCTGGAATCGGACGATTTCAAGAAGGTGCTCGAGCGGATCGCCATGTACAAGGAACTGAAGAAGAAAAAGGTGACAACGCTCAACGAAGAGAAGTTCATGGCCGAGCGGGCTAAATTGAACGTCGACAAGGAAGAGGAGAAGACGTTCGAGGAAATGAACAAGCCCGACCGTCCGGTCGTCGATCGCAACTACTACTTCGACGAGGCGCTGGCCATCACGCTGGACTATCTCAGCGCCATGGGCACGAATTGAGCGCGGCTACAACGCTTCCGACTCGGCACGAATGGCCAGCGTGACCCGGGTGGCTTCTTCGGTCGCCCGGGTCAGTTTCAGATCGAGCCGGGCTCCGTGGGGGAGAATCTGTGCTTGCTTGATTCGCGCCTCGGGGCCCTCGCATTGCTCGACCGAAAGTTGCGGCGAGCGACGAAAGGGCGGGCAGAAGGCGACGTGAACGTTGGTCGTTCGCTGACCGGCCACGAACGGCGCACGAATCCACCCTTGCAGAATCTCGCCTCCCGAGGCATCGAGGCGGCGGGTGAAACGTTGCACGACGTTCTCCTCGGGTATCTCCGTGGAGTTTGCGTCGCCGATCTCGGTGGCGAATGTTGCCGCGGAGGCATCTGAAGGAGAAGCCTCGGCGGCGGATTCGACCACCGCGGACCGCGAGGACTCCGACACATCGCCGCGCGGGACTTGCGTTGCCGGTCGGCAGGGGGCAGTCTTGGCTTGTCCGGCCACGCGGCGGGCGACCCACCATCCGCCCAACTCACCCGCGGCGAGAATCGACCAGAGGGCGATCCATCCGCCGGTCGAACCGCCGGGCAGCGTCAGGGCAAGACCGGCCAGCAACAACGGGGCCGTCGGTAGCCACGCGAGCCATCGCCGGTGGGGAGTGGTCGATTGAGATCGCACCGCACGAAGCAACGTTCGCGCCGCGGCCGAAGTGACCGCCAGCAACATGCCGACGGCTGCCATCGCGGGACCGGATAGGGGAGTGTACAGCGCGCCGGCGACGCGTCGCTCGAAGAGCACCACGGCCGCCAGACCGAGCAATCCCAACAGAACGCCGCCCGCCAAGCCCATCCACGGGTTTCGGGCAATCCCGGCACGGGTCGCCGGGGCCGGAGATTCGACCTGGATGGAAGTCGCGGCAACGGGGGATACGGCAGTGTTCATCTGGAGTCCGCTGGCCAAATACCCGAGTCATGCCGCGCCGATTATTGGGCGACCGAAAGACCGGCAACCGCTTCGCGCAGTTCGTCGACCCGATCGGTCTTTTCCCAAGTGAATTCCGGTTCATTGCGGCCGAAATGCCCGCCGGCGGCGGTCCGCCGGAAGATCGGACGCCGGAGATCGAGATAGTCGATAATCGCTGCCGGCGACAGCGGGAAGATCTCCTTGACCAATTGGCAGAGCCGTGCGTCGTCGACGGTACCGGTTCCCTCGGTATCGACAAACACACTTACCGGCTCGGAAACACCAATGGCGTAGGCCAACTGCACCTCGCATCGCCGGGCCAATCCGGCGGCCACCAGGTTCTTGGCCACGTGCCGGGCCATGTAGGCCGCGCTGCGATCCACCTTCGTCGGATCCTTGCCGCTAAACGCGCCGCCTCCGTGACGACCCCAGCCGCCGTACGTATCGACGATAATCTTGCGGCCCGTCAGACCACAATCGCCGTGCGGACCGCCGACCACGAACCGGCCCGTCGGGTTGACGTGATAGGTGATCTCGCCATTGACTAGCTCCTCGGGCAGCGCCGGCTTGATGATCTTCTCGATGACAAACTCGCGGATATCCTCCGACGGGACGTCGGGGCCATGTTGTGTCGAGACGACGACCGTGTCGATCCGAATCGGGGTCGTGCCGTCGTACTCGACCGTCACCTGACTCTTGCTGTCGGGACGCAGCCAGTCGACCTCGCCGTTCTGGCGCGCCGCGGTCAGGCGGTTGAGGATGCGGTGCGACAAGGCGATGGGCAGCGGCATCAGCTCCGGCGTATCGTCGCAGGCGTAGCCGAACATCAACCCCTGATCTCCCGCTCCCACGTCCTTGCCCGAGGACTCGTCGGAGTCGACCCCCCTGGCGATGTCCGGGCTTTGCCGATCGAGCGAGACCATCACGGCGCAGGTGTCGGCGCAGATGCCCATCTCGTCGTCGGTGTAGCCCACCTCGCGGATGACCTGGCGAACGACGTCGGCGTAGTCGACCACGGCCTTGGTGGTGATTTCACCGGCGATGATGGCGATTCCCGTGGTGACCATCGTCTCGCAGGCCACGCGACTGTACGGATCCTGGGCAAAGAGCGCGTCCAGGATGCCGTCGGATATCTGATCGGCCAGCTTGTCGGGATGCCCCATGCTCACCGATTCGCTGGTAAATAGGTACTTACCCTGTGCCACGGGTTTCTTCCTCCTCACGAGGTATGGGAAGTGCGGGGGTGCCGCGAGGTATTCGTATCGAATAGGTTATTATAGGGCGTCGAGGCGGTTGACGACAAGCGCTCCTGCCGATGCACCTATCCTGTCCCTACTGGTTGGGGGTGACTGTCCGGCTTCTCCGGCCGTGTGGTCGGCCATGTACGCCTCGGGACGCTTGATGAGGACCTTCGACCAGCGGCGTCAGCAGGTCGGCCGTTCGCTCGGTGGCCCCCTGCTGCCGGGCGACCAGCGTCGCGGCTCGATGTCCCAAACCGGCCGCAAAGGCGGGGTCCGTCAAACATCGCCGCACGAACGCCTCCAACTCCGCCCGATCGGCGACCACGACGGCGGTTTCTCGATCGAGCATCATGGCCACGATGTCGCGGAAGTTGCGTGTATTGGGGCCGAAGCAGACGGCCGCTCCGTAAGCCGCCGGTTCGATCATGTTCTGCCCTCCGCGCCGCCCCAGGCTACCACCGACAAAGGCCACCCGCGCTGTTCCCCACCAATCGCCCAATTCGCCGACCGTGTCGACTAGCAGCACCCGCTCGGGTGCCGGTGCGGCGCCGTCGTTTAGTTGACTTCGCCGTTGCCAGGGGATCCCCGAGGCGTCGAGCATTCGGGCGACCGTATCGAATCGCTCCGGGTGCCGGGGCACGAGGATCAGGCGTAGCTTGGGCCAGCGGTCTCGCAGCCGGCGGT
>JABMRP010000271.1 GCA_013202535.1 Planctomycetota bacterium | reverse complement strand
TCCTCCCAGGTGGTCTCCGGGCGGCAGAGAAACTTACCCAGCGTGACCCCCTCGAAGCGAACCGTGGTCAACGTCCGCATCACCTCGGCCAGTTCGCGCTCCTTGGCTTGGAGCCGTTGCCAGCGCGAGTCGGCGATCAGCCCGGTCGGATGCCCCAGCGGGGTCAGCCGGCGATCGGCGTTGTCCGCCCGAAGGAGCAACCGATACTCGGCCCGGCTGGTGAACATGCGATAGGGTTCGTCGACCCCGCGGGTGACCAGATCGTCGATCATGACGCCCAGGTAGGCCTGATCGCGGCGCAACACGAGCGGTTCCTTGCCGGCCAGCGCCAGCGCGGCGTTGGCCCCGGCCAGAAGTCCTTGTCCGGCCGCTTCTTCATAGCCGGTCGTTCCGTTGATCTGTCCGGCGAAATACAGCCCGGCGATCCGCTTGGTTTCCAGCGACGCTTTGAGTTGGTCGGGCGGCGCGTAGTCGTATTCGATGGCATAGCCGTATCGGATGATCTCGGCCTTGCATAAAGCGGGAATGGCTCGCAGCATGGCGTCCTGCACTTCGCGCGGCAGGCTCGTCGAGAGGCCGTTGACGTATACCTCGTTGGTCCGCCGTCCCTCGGGCTCCAGGAACAGTTGGTGCCGGTTCTTGTCGGGAAAGCGGACGATCTTTGTTTCGACCGACGGACAGTAGCGGGGCCCGGTCGAGACGATCTGCCCGCTGTACATGGGCGATCGATCGAGATTGGCCCGGATCAGCTCATGCATCGCGGGGTTCGTGTACGTGATCCAACAGGGCAACTGATCGCACTGGAGTCGGTCGTTGAGAAACGAGAACGGCTCGGGCTGCTCGTCGCCGTCGTGGCGCTCGGTTTGGCGGAAGTCGATCGATCGGGCGTTGATCCGCGCCGGGGTGCCGGTCTTGAATCGCTGGAGGCGGAATCCCAGGCGCCCGAGGGCGTGGCTGATGCCGGAGGAGGTTTCTTCGCCGGCTCGGCCGCCGGGCGTGGTTTCCAAGCCCAAGTGCAGCAGCCCGCGCATGAAGGTGCCTGCACAGAGCACGACGGCCCGGGCGCGATAGACGGCCTCGCCTCTTACCCGCACGCCGGTGACCCGTTGCACTTCGTCGACTTCCTCGACCAACAGATCCTCGGCCGTTTCCTGGCGCAAGACGAGGCCCGGCTGCTGCTGGACGACGTGGGCGATTTCCTGCTCGTAGGCGTATTTATCGGCCTGCGCCCGGGGGCCGTGCATGGCGGGTCCCTTGCGGCGGTTGAGCATGCGGAACTGGATACCCACCGCATCGATAGCCCGGCCCATGGCCCCGCCCAGGGCGTCGATTTCGCGAACGATCTGCCCCTTGGCCATGCCGCCGATCGCCGGGTTGCAGCTCATCCGCGCGACCGTATCGACACTGGCGGTCAGCAGCGCGACCGAAGCGCCCATCCGCGCAGCGGCCAGCGCCGCCTCGGTGCCCGCATGTCCGGCACCGATGACCAGGACGTCGAAATCGTAAGAAGAAGTCATGAGATCCATGATAGGAGACGGGGGGAGTAGGGACTAGGGACCGGGGACTAGCGATTAGCGATTAGGCATTGGGGTCAGGGGCATTGTTGCCGCTGGGGGGCGTGTCGCGGGGGCGTTTGAAACGCGAAGTTCTCCAGGCCGGGGGATTTTGCTGTGTTTGGTTCTTTTGAGGGGAGGGGTTTAAGTGATTGGGGGCAAACGGTTTGAAGAAACCTTGGCCGGGTTACTGGTGGACCCTCGCGGGTGTGGAGGGGAACAATATCGAGAGATTCACCGCAAGTGCTTATTCCGCAACGAGTTGTAATACTGTCGGCAGCGCCAGTTCTTATTCACTTTTCGGGCGTTAAGAGGTCCAAATGGCCGAAAACCGACGCTATTCTGGGTGGTTACCCCCCGAAAACCGGCAACAATAGGCGCTAAAATTTTGGCCGTTGGGCGGTGCCGCTCAGGTCGCGTGGTGGGAAACAACGTCGGGCCCGGCAGCCGCTTCGTTTGGCGCCCGGCCGCGCGCCGCCGGCTCTACCTCTGCTGCCTCTGTTTCCTGCTGTTCCAGACTTGGCTTTTTGAACAGGAGAAAGCAGCGGAAACAGAGGAGGTCATTTCAAATCGGCGAATCCCCACGCGGGCAACTCCCGTGACCCGCGGCCCGTGTCTTGCCAAGGAGCCCCTTTGGACTACAATCCGGGCTGCCCGTGTGGGGCCACTGACCCATTGCCAGCCGGAGACCCGTACGATGGGCTTCCCAGCCCGTTGAAAGCCGTGCGATGGCCCTCCGAGGCCGTCGAAAACCCCGTAGGCTGGGCCCCCGGCCCGTCACCTTTACCGTAACCCCGTACGACGGTCTCTCCCGCCCGCCCGAAAACCCGAACGATGGGCTTCCAGCCCGTCGCCATCGCCCAACGCCGATCCCCGACGCCCTCTCCAGCGACCAAAGGCACCGACATGCCCCCACCGCCGGAGATCGTCGCCCTTGTCAATCGCTTCGCCGACCACGGGTCGACGTACCGTTGGCCCGGCTACAACGAAGCCCAACTCCGCAAAGAGTTCTTGAACCCCTTCTTCGCCGCCCTAGGTTGGGACGTCTACAAGTAACCCGAAGCGTGAGCGAGGCGGCAAGATAGTAACCCGAAGCGTGAGCGAGGCGGCAAGATAGTAACCCGAAGCGTGAGCGAGGCGGTAAGATAGTAACCCGAAGCGTGAGCGAGGAGGTAAAGAGGGCGAATTGCTCGCAATTCCCGTCCCTCGCTTACGCTTCGGGTTATGAT
>JABMRP010000005.1 GCA_013202535.1 Planctomycetota bacterium | reverse complement strand
GCCAACCCGCGTACCAGCCGAAGTTGTGCCTCGGCGATACGCCATCCCGGGGCGTCCGGTTCGAGGCTCTGCTCCAAGCGAAGATCGGGCGAGACGCGCAACGCGTGGCTAGCCAGAAGCTCTTCGTCGGAGGTCGCCCGGAGGAAGTCTTCCGCACAGAAACATTGCCGGATCGCCTCGCCCGCCTGGCCCAACATACGCGGCGGCCCCTCCTCGGCGGAGAACCAGTGATCGTCGCCCGCGCGGCGACGCATGTTGATCAGGCCGCCGCTGACGGCTTCGATCCCTTGCTGCCCGTAGTAGGCCATCCACTCGTCCAACCGCCGGCCAAACTCCTGGGGATCGACACGCTCGGTATGTCGAATCCACTTGGCGGCGTAGTCCTCGGCATCGAGCGTGTCGGTGGGCATGACCCAGGCGTCGCAATCGGTTTCGGCGAACCAACCCCGTAGCCGGTCGCGCCAATCCTGATCGGCCAAGTGCGCCCAATTGCATAGGATCTGACAGAAACCGCCGTCGCTCAAGTACCGGCCCACGCGGCGGACGATCGTCTGGGTAATCTCATCGCCCTTCATACCGCTGTCGCGATAGATGTATCGCGTCTCGGGCGAGATGACAAACGGCGGATTCGACACGACCAGATCAAACGTCTGGCCCTCGACTGGTGCGAACAGATCGCCCTGAAGACACTTGACGTTGTCCAGACCGTTGAGCCGGGCGTTGAATGCCGCGATACCCACCGCCCGGGGATTGCGATCGACCGCCCAGACTCGCCGCGCGTGCTTGGCGGCCAGAAACGCCAGATAGCCGCAACCGGTTCCCAGGTCCAAGGCGTGCTGGCAATCGGTTCGCACGGTGGCGTTGGCCAACGTCAGGGTACTTGAGCCAATGCCCATCACGTAGTCTTCGGCCAACCCCTCGGCCATGGCATCGGGCCGATCGAATGCCAACAGGTGTTCACCCAGCGGCAACCACTGCACGGTCGCGACGACCGATGCCCCCGCCTTCTCGACCCGGAGAAGCCCCGCCTCGATCCACGTCTCCAATGCCATCGGCGCGACCGCCCGAGCCGCGTCGGCCGTGTCGGTCGACACGCCGATGAGAAAGAGTCGGATCAACGTATCCAGCGGCTCTCCGCCGGCGGTCGCTCGAAGCAGCAGAGAGATGTCGCGCCCCGACAGCGATCGGGCGTTGTCGATCCCCAGCCGAGCGGCGATCGGAGTGTCGCGAAACTCGGCCGCCGACAGGACGTCGCGCGCCCGGCGAAAATCGTCCTCGATCTCAAACCAGAGGGGCCCGTTGTCTTGATGATCCGAAGGCATCTGCCGGCGCTCCTTTTCTGGGGGATATTGGTGTCAGGCCTTGTTTTTTGTTTTTGATTGCTTTATCATGGTCCCATGGCCCGACCTTTACGAATTGAGTTTGCCGGCGCGACTTATCACCTGATGTCCCGGGGGAATGCGCGTCAGGCGGTCTTTTCCGACGATGCCGATCAGCAACGGTTTGTTGATCTGCTGGAGGATACCACGGTGCGGTCCGGTTGGGAACTGTTTGGCTTCGTGCTGATGCCGAATCATTTTCATCTATTCTTGCGAACACCACGGCCGAACTTGTCGCGTGGGATGCAGCGATTGCTATCCGGGTACGCCAACGCGTACGCCAAGCGGCACCGGCGGCCGGGCCATCTGTTTCAGAGCCGATTCAAGGGCGAATTGATCGAGGACGAAAGCTACTTCTGGAGCGTCAGCCGCTACGTCCATCTCAATCCGGTGCGTGGCAAACGGCCGTTGGTAAGTCACCCGCGCGACTGGCCATGGTCAAGCTACCCGGGCTATGCCAACCGGCGGAAACGTCTGTCTTGGGTGGCTTACGACGCGGTCCTCCAGGCGTGGCAGGGCGAGTTCGGCGGTTCCGATCCGGCAGTCGCCTATCGCCGATATGTGGAAGAAGGACTGGCTTCGCCGCCGGAGAACCCATTTTCCAAGGCAGCACACGGATGGCTTCTCGGGGGCACGGACTTTGTGGGGAAGATGCGGAACCGTATGAAGACCCCTCGGTTTTGCGATGAAGTTCCGATGGCCCGTTCGTTGATCCAACTCGATGTGGCGTCGGTGTTTGCCGCCGTGGCAAGTCATTATGACGTGGACCCGGCCATATTTGCACGTCGGGGAAACGGCCACATTGCCCGCGCATCGGCCGCGTGGCTCGCACGCCGACTTACGCAAGCAACGCTGCGCGAGCTCTCCGTTTTGCTAGGCCTGAGCCGTCCGGAAAGCGTCAGCAATCTAACGCGGCGGATCGACCGGGATCTAGCGAAGCACTCCGAGTTAAGAGACGATCTGCGAACAATCGAGTTAGGCCTGCTGGGGAAAACAAAAAACAAGGCCTGACACCAGAACTCCCCAGAACTCCTCAGAACTCCTTTCTGACCACTAACCAGGGAAAAGGGTGCGGCATGAATGATGTACAAAGGGTAGTTTGCCGAATTGTTGCTCTATGTGCATTCGTATACGG
Source organism: Planctomycetota bacterium (assembly GCA_013202535.1). GTDB lineage: Bacteria > Planctomycetota > Planctomycetia > Pirellulales > Thermoguttaceae > JABMRP01. Next base: position 2,034 of record JABMRP010000005.1, on the reverse strand, counting down.
CCTCGTCAGACCACTATTGATGGGAACGGACGATGGGGCGGGGATCGCTGTGGTGCTGGGTGATAGCGTGCTGGTTGTTGCGATAGTTGCAGTTCTCATTTCGGCGGGATCGGCAGCGACAGTGTACATTATGGTGCGAGTGCTGAGTGCCCAATCAACGATTGTCCTCCTCTTTGTGAAACTCGTTGTGTTCGCACTGTCGGCTCATGCCGCTGGTGTGTGTGCGGCTATGGTTCTGATCGCCCTGGGTGTGTTCGAAACGGGATACCCTCTCATTCTCTTGGGTCTCAGCGCAACGAGTTGGCTCTGTGGGGGTCTTGCCGGACTCGCGGCGATGCGTTCCATTCCCGAGTACAAGCAGCTACTGGAAGGAAAGAGAGAGAGCGCTGTGGATCAAACGGAGGAGGGCAAGGATTTGGGACTCATGGGGAGGCAAGCGACGCCATGCCACCCCGCCGCAGAGAGAAAAGGACGGGACATGAATACGTTGGAGAAAGTCGTCTACCTGGTTGATGTTCTGTGTGCATTCGCGTACGGCTTTGTTAAACCACTGTTGGTCAAGAAGGAAGCTCAAGCAGAGATAGCTGCGTTTCTGGGTGATAACATGGTGGTTTGGGCGGTGGCTGTAATCCTCAGTCCGGTGGCATTCTACTTGCTCGTGCGTGGAGCGACGAACCAACGGACGAGTATCCTCCTCGGCGTCAAACTCCTTGTTGTCGGAGCACCGGCTGTTGCCGCCGGTCTTTTTGCAGCTATGGTTATGGTCGCCCTGGGGCTATTCGACACGGGGTACCCTCTCATTCTCTTGGGTTTCAGCGCAACGAGTTGGCTGTGTGCGGGTCTTGCCGGACTCGCGGCTATGCGTTCCACTCCAGAGTACAAGCAGTTACTGAAGACGAGAAGAAAGAGCGATGCAGATCGAACGGCGGAGGGCGAAACGGTCGAGCGAAAGTGACGCTGTAGCCTGGAGGGAGCGCGGTCGGGTCGCCACGGCAACCAATCCGGCCGGGAAGCGTATTACGTACGCTTATGATGAACTCGGCCATCGCCACCACATGATCGATCCCGACGGCGGACGCTTTACCTACGTCTACGACGAAGCCGGACGTAGTGATTGGCTGGAAAACCCGTACAACGAGCGGACGACGTTCGAGTGATATTAGTGATATTGGTGTCAGGCCTTGTTTTTTGTTTTCGGCAACGGCAATCGAGTTAGGCCGGCTGGGAAAAACAAAAAACAAGGCCTGACACCAGAACTTCCAGAACTTCAGAACTTCATGGGTTGGGCCTGAAGACGATCCAGATCCGCGCTCTCGGCGGCCTGACGTTCAAGTCCGATTGTAAGCGATCGACTCGATCTTCGCGCCTCATTCGGTTGCGTTTCCGTTGCGATTCGAGGGAGGATCGCTAGTGGGGGGGGCAAATGGAGACATCTTGCCGATGGGCCGCCAAAGGCCTACACTAGCTGGGGGGGTGACGTGTTGTTCCCCGATGGCCGCTGTATTCGGTCACCGCACGGTTTCCCCGTTCCGCGGGCCACATCAACGGGTTTGCGATCATGGCACAAAACTACTCGGCGGGCGACGAGCCCGTTTCCGGCTCCGGTTACCGGTTGATCGAGTTCCTCGGCCGGGGTGGGTTTGGCGAAGTGTGGAAGGCGGCCGCTCCCGGCGGGACCGAGGCGGCGCTGAAGATCATTCGCCTCGGCGGCGCCGAAGGCCGGAAGGAATTCCGCGCCTTGCAGTTGGTCAAGAAGGTGCGGCATCCGAACCTCGTGCCGATCAATGCGTTCTGGCTCAAGAGTGCCGACGGTTCGGTGCTCGACGAGGCGTTCACCGATCTGGACGAACTGCCGGTGGCCGAAACGACGGCACAACCGGTGCGGGCCACGATGACGGCCATGCCCGAGACCCGCGGTAGCGACCCGGCCGAGCTGATCATCGCCATGGGCCTCGGCGATCAGAGCCTGTTCGAGCGGCTCGAGCAATGCCGCGCCGCGGGACTGCCCGGGATTCCCGGCGACGAATTGCTGGG
>JABMRP010000270.1 GCA_013202535.1 Planctomycetota bacterium | reverse complement strand
TTCGCCTTCTCTCGGGCATTGTGGACATTTCGTGACCCTTGGTGCCACGTTCCGCCCCCGGGAATTCTATCAGGTGGTCGGGCGTCTGGACACCGGAGCCGTGGGACAGGCGCCCGAGGGCCTGCCTCTTATTCTGAGAGTGGATCTCGGCACCGAGGTTCATCGCGCATGAAGAGAGACCCCAAGCCCGGCTACTTACCCCGCCGAGCTTCGTGCGTTCATTTTGCCCGTGGAGGAGTGGCACCTCAACCAGCCAGGATGCTTCCGCGGGGTTGGTGAAATGGCTTGGGAAGCTGTCAAGTGCAGCCCAAACGATCCTGACCCGTCAATAACCCGTATACTCACCGGTCAACTGCCGTTGAACGAATTCACTTCGCCATTTCCATTTCAACACTTCCTTGACGTACCGGTATATCTTCGAGGAGTCGTCGTCCAGGCTCCGGAGCCCACGCGTGAGGTTAAGCTTCATGAGCTTATGGGCGGCCGTCAGCGTATTCGCGCCGTATGCTTGGGGCTTCATGTAGACAACCGTGAAAAGCCCCTCAATCCAGCCCATCGTTCGGCTGGAACTGAGTGCCTCGATCAACAGCGCTTGGGCGAAGGAGCGATCCTCGTCGGTTAGATTACCGGGTCTCATGTTGCAGTCACCATCGAAGACAAACCGGAGCACTTTCCACGCCTGTTCTTGAGTGAGTTCGATATCGGCTTTGTCGAAACGTATTAGTTTCCCAGATGCCACCATGGGCCAGATCCCCTATTGGTTGAAAGAACTGCGTTTGCGCCCGGTATCCTCGGTCCCCCCGTCAACTCTCGGGCGGACCGTGCGTGGATGTCTCTCGGGAGTCCAGGATGAAAGACCCCCTGTGCTCAGCCCGGCAACTTCGAGGCTGGTCCGCTAGCCATCACCTGTCCTGATGATTCGCACGCACATTCCACTCCCCCTGGGCGCAATTCATGCCAAACGTTCGCCAGGATCAACGATTGCGCCTTAGTCCCACCCTCCAGGGGTGCTGGAGAAATCAGGCCGGCTCGTCATTCTCACGGGTGAATCCATGTTCCAGCTTCCGGTGCCAGCAGGGCCTTAACGGCATCCGACTCGCCTCTATTCGGGTTGGTGATGGTTCCGGTTCCCCATCTTGTGCTATCAGGCCATCCAATATCGCCACCGGCGGTTCTGTCAAAATACATCAGCGGTCGTTTGTGCTTGAGATTGTAGATGATGACCCAGTCTTCCCCTCTCTTGACGGGCTCTCCCGGCTTTCCGCCCAGGATGGCCCATTCGTACAAGGGCGTTTTTGACCAGTCCAAGTTAATACCTACGTTCCGGCTGGCATATTTAATGAACGGTTTTTCCCCCGAACCCCACGCGAGAGCGATACGTTCACCGTACTTGATTGGTACTGCATTTGCCCCGGTTTCATCGGTGTAACTACCCCACGGCCTCCGAAAGTACCATTGGGAGCGCACGATAGCCGTGTGCGCACTTGCGTTGTCGGTCCAGCCCAAGTTAATCCCCCGCCAGGTACCTTGCTTCTCATATTGAAGGAACTTCCTGATGACCGATCCCTTCAGGTTGTAGTTTCTGGCGGCAGGACCGCTCCAAGCCTGTTTTGTCAAAACGTATCCTGTCTTGTTGGCGCCAATCATCCATTGCTTGTAGGGGGCCAGCACCTTGGAGGCTTCAGCGTAACTCACGCCTCTGTGGTCATGGGTAACTGACGGCGTACGTTTGACGGTGACTGCCGGCGTACGTTTTACGGTGACTCGCGGCGTACGTTTCACGGTAACTCGCGGCGTTGTGGCACGAAGCTGGCCGCTCGGGGGGGGTCGCCGCACTTCCGCTCCTTGAACGGTCTGAGAGAGAACGCAGAGTGCCAATACGATTCCCGATCTTGTCATGCTCATAACACGTCTTTCTGAAATGCGGACCCGTTGGTACTCGCTACGCGCGAGATCGACACGGTTCCAGGTTAAGTAGAATCTCTCGAACGTCGCTTTATGCCATGGTCGTGCCGCGTTTGCATGCACGATGTCAGTCGAAGAGCTTCTTGCAGTCCCGCAGCTTGTCGCCTGCGTCGTCGGCGAGTTCGCGGAGGGCGCGGGCAAGGTCCTCGGTGCGGTCGTCATTCCGCTTGTCGGCCTGCCGCTTGAGGTCGCCGGCGTCGTCTTCTGCCTGTTCGGCATATCTCTCGCCTTGAGTCGAAGCTTCCAAGATGCGTTGGTGAAGATCGGGAGTCGGCGACGTGCCGTTCACCACCACCGATTCCGAATCGCGGCGGGCGCTAAGCGCAGCCGTATGCGTGCGATCGCTCCAACTAATTATCGAGGTACGCAGACTGCCGTAGGTGGGCGGAATGCGGGTCGACAACAGATGCATTTGCCGGGCCATGGACATGGCCTCGGCCGACATCTCATGCACGCGGTTGTAGTTGGGGTCGGAAGTGTGTGGCTTGGAAGTGTGTGGCTTGGGAGTGGGCGGCGTCGGAATCTCGGGTGGCTTGACCGTGATGGTCTTGACCGCCGAGAGAAGTTCGACCGGACGAGGCTTGTATGGCTGAGTTGCCCGCACACGGTATCGA
>JABMRP010000269.1 GCA_013202535.1 Planctomycetota bacterium | reverse complement strand
GAAGAGGAATGGTCGGAGGATGAAGAGGAAGAGGACGTGGTGGACGAGGACGAGGAAGAGGAGGAGTACGAAGAAGACTGCGACGAAGAGGAGTATGACGAGGAAGAAGACGAGTACGAGGACGATGCCGAAGCGGCGTAGCGCTCCCGATTACTCGATCACCTGCAACACGATCTGGCCAAACTCGACCACGCACTTCTGATTTCGCAGGCAGATCTTTCCCGGTTGCCGGCTGATGGCCCAGCCTTCGTTAACGCGTTTTCCGTTGAGTTCCACGGTAAGCCGATCCGCCGATCGCGTGATGCGGAACTCGTTCCACTGGCCGTGCGGTCGTTCGGCCATTTCCGATGCCCCCGAGTGAAAGAAGCCTCGGGCCGGCGATTGTCCCTGCTTGGTCCGCAGGGGTGTGTCCATGGTAATGAACGCGCCGGTATGGACCTGGGGCGTGTCCACCTTGGGTCGGATGTCGATTTCGATTCCCCGGGGATTACGGCCCTCGGAATCGACGCCGGTGGCGCAAACGACGATCCCGCTTCCGTTGGCCCCGCGCGGCCCGACGTGGCCTAGCGGCGGAAAACGCCACTGGACGGTCAACACGAAGCTGCCGAACGCCTGCCGGGTTTCAAGCCAACTGTGTTCTTGGCCGGTGCATCTTAGGATCTTGTTTTGCCGGTCGACGATCCAGTCGTCCTTGTTTTGCTTGAGTCCCTTGCCGTCACGCAGCATCCACGCCGCCAGATCCGTGCCGTCAAACAGCTCGATGGTCTTCGGCTCCGGGTTCGATGGTTGTACGACCGGCGGTGGCGCGACCGGCGGTGAAATCGTTGCTGCCGTGTCGCCGACTGCCGACAATCGTTTCTTCACTTTCCCCTCGACGAGCCCGGTCAATCCTGGCATCGCCAGGCAATACCAATAGGCGGCCCGTCCGTGCAGATGCCGCTTGGTTACGCCATCGGCCGTTTCGGCCAGATCCCACCAGCCATCGCCCAGGGCGACTTGCCCGGCGGAGTTCGTGACGCCTCGAAGTTCGTTGGCCGCTGCCCGTTTCAGCGGCCCGTCGGTTCCCCAGGCGAGCATCGGCAGGCCCTCTTGCCACTCGCCCTTGAAGCAAGCTTGGTATCGGCCGACCGCCAGATTGGCCTCGGGATCGGTGGGTGCTTGCCGCAAGGCGGCCAAAGCATCGGCGATTGCCGCGTAGGCCGTGGCGATTTCCGCAACCTCTTCGCCGCGCGAGGCAGCCTGCTTGACAAGTTCGCCGTCTCTTGCCTTGCGGGCCGCATCGCGACAGAGATTGGCTAGATATTCCGCGGCCGCGAAATCGTTGCGCTCGACGGCCTGATCGATCAGCGTCACGCCCCGCAGGGTAATCGCCCTCCAATGCGCCGGCAATCGGGCCGACTGGGCCGCCTGAAATAGAGTCCGCCCTTGGAGTTTATACGCATCGACGTCGTAGTCGCGGGTCATCCGATCCACCGCCTGCAATGCCGTATCCGCGTCACCCGCCTCGGTGGCTTTGTCGCAAGCATACCGCAACAGCGCGTAGCGATTTGTCGAGTCCGTCGCTTTGCCGGCCTCTTGAAGAAGTTGTCCGGCCAGCGCGGATTTCTCTGCGCTGGTGCGGGCGTCGGCGATCTTCTCGCCAAACACCTCCTCGATCAGCGTGACGGCAGTCTGCCGGGCCGCGTCGCCGGGAACGGGAGCCTTCGCCTGACCGAGGGACGAGGAGGTACCCGCCAACAGCCCTACACCGACCAAGATCGCGCGGCCGGTGACGGCGATAGAGAGCCGGTGGATCATGTGTACCTTCCTAATCTATTCGTCTTTCTCCCGCCGCTCGCCGGCAAGATGTACGTCGAACCAGTCGGCAATGTGTTTCATCTCGTTGCTCCACATATCGGGCCAACCGTGTCCCTTGCCTTGGGCCACGACGAGTTTCGCGGCAACGCCGACCGCTTCGAGCTTGCCGATCATCCCCGATGCCTGGAAAAGTGGCACCAAGGCATCGCCGTCGCCGTGAACGATCAACATCGGCGGGTCGTCGGCCGTTACGTGGGTGATGGGTGAATACTCGCGGAGCAACTCGTCGATTCGCCGGGGATCGGTGATTGGGACGTAGACTTTCGCCTTTGCGTCGAAGTCGGAGAAGCAGTAGGACGCCGCATGTCCGTTTCGTGCGGCCACGCCCAGCACGTTCACGCCCGGCTTCTCGAAATTGAGCAGATCGCTGGCCGGGAAGAAGCACGCGGTCGCCTGAATACGGCTCGACTGGCGATCGACCGGGTCGCGCGCCGCCGGGTTTCCCTCTTCGGCCGCAGCGCCCATCATCAGCGAGATCACGCCGCCGGCCGACGCCCCGGAGATGCCGATCCGGTTCGGATCGATGTCGTACGACTTCGCATGATGGCGAATGTACCGTATCGAGCGGCGCATGTCGGCATAGTATTCCGGGACCGTGAACTTGGGCACGCTGCCATGCACGACGGCGAACACCGTGTAACCACGATCCAAAAGCACGCTCATGTTCTTGGCGAACCCGGGCCCCTCGATCCATGCGTGATGCGAGTTAAAGCCGCTGCTGACGGCCCAGATCACCGCGGCGCCGTTGGGCTTCGGCGGAACGAGCACGTCCATGGTCAAGGCCACGCCATGTTTGCGGGCGTAGATCACGTCGGCGATGCGAGTATAGTCGGTGCCGGGAATCGATTCCGCCGCGTGTGTCGTCGGCGTGCAAAGCAAGAGGAGGCATCCGCCGGCGAGGATGAGGGTCTTCATGGCGATACTCCACGGTAGTTTAGCCCCGGCACTTATGCCCAGTGTTTTGAAGCACGGTCGTTCCACCCAGCGCCGCGCACAAGTGCCGGGGCTAAACGGTCAGACGCTTACGGCACGAACGACGTTTCGGGAGAAATACTCTCG
>JABMRP010000268.1 GCA_013202535.1 Planctomycetota bacterium | reverse complement strand
ACCGGCCAGTGTGGCGCGGGCTGCCAGAAAGCCTGCTGCAGGCCCTGCATTCGGTTCTTCGGCGAGTTCCTACTGCTGCGGCCGGGCAACGACAAGGTGTCGTTCGCCGTTCCCATCAACAGCGGAATTGTCCCTCCGGCCGGTGCCGCGCCGGTTCAGATCGGTCCCGAGGGGATCGTCGATTGCGACTTCGAGGGCGGATTCCGACTGGGATTTGCGTTCCGCCTGGACAGTTGCTCCGAATTGGGGCTGACCTACTCGCATTTCGAGGCCGACACGACCAACGCGATCAGCAATGGGGCACCCTATGTCCTCCGCTCGCTGGTCAGCCATCCTGGGGCGGTGGCCGCGCCAACCGATTTCCTCAACGCCAGCGCCCGATACGACATCGACTTTCAGATCGTCGATCTCGACTACCGCCGCGTGCTCTCGCGTGGGAACAGATACTCGTTGAACTACGTCTTGGGGCTGCGCTACGCCCATTTGGGCCAGATTTTCGATGCTCGGTTCACCAACGCAACCACCATCGAGACGGTCTCCACCGAGATCCGTTTCGACGGCGGCGGCATCCGCTTCGGCTTGGAGGGCGATCGGAAAATCGGCGATTGTGGTTTCCTCGTCTACAGTCGCGCGGCGGCCTCGTTGCTGGGTGGTAACTTTCGCGGCCGCTACGTTCAGAGCGACAACTTCCGCGGCACGGTGGCCAACACCGGCTGGAGCGAGGATGGGGTGATCTCGATCCTCGACCTGGAGCTGGGAGTTGGCTGGACCAGTCGCGGTGGCTGCGTCCGCCTGACCACCGGCTACCTGTTCAGCGGCTGGTTCAATGCGCTGGCCACGGACGAGTTTATCCAGGGTGTGCAAACCAACAACTCGGTTGCCGTGGGCGATACGCTCACCTTCGACGGCCTCTCGATCCGTACCGAAATCCGCTTCTAATGGGCGTTGCACGATAACCGTCCGATCCGCGGGCTTCCCAAGAATAACCGCCGACGGTGATGCTTACCGCACCGGCGAAGCTCACCGCATTGTCGAAGGCGGTGCCGACTCCGGGGCGCTACCCCAGGCCTTATTCGGCTCAGGGCCCATCTCCAGCACCAGCGTGCCGCCGTCGACCAACTCGCGCTGATAGAACCATGGCTTGTCCAACGGCCGGCCATCGAGCGTGGCCGACTGGATGTAGACGTTCTCCGGCGAGTTGTTGCGGGCCTCGATCACGAACTGTCCGCCGGGGTAGTACTTCCGGTCGAGATGGATGACCACGCGATCGAAAATGGGGCTGCCGATCTCGTAAATCGGTTCGGTCGCACAGCCGCCGTCCATCTGGAACAGCCCCGTCGCGCTGATCGCGTACCAGGCGCCCATCTGGCCCTGGTCTTCGTCGCCGGGCCAGCCATCGAGCGGGCCGGTGCCGTAGTAGCGGGCCATGATCTCCCGGGCCCACTTCTGCGCCAGGTACGGCTTGCCCGAGTAGTTGAACAGGTAGCACGACTGCATGTTCGGCTGGTTGCCGTGGTTGACGGGAAACTGGTCGAATCGGTCGCCGGTGGCGTTGAAGTTACTCGCCCGCGACTTTTCCAAACCATCGGCAAGCCGGCGGTTGAATTCGTCGCGACCCATCAGTTCGATCAAACCGGCCACGTCGTGCGGTACAAACCACGTGTACTGCCACGAGTTACCCTCGACGAAACCGCGGCCGGAGAAGGGCGAGAAATTCTCCTCCCAGGTGCCGTCGGCTCGCCGTGGACGCGTGTAGCCGACCGACGCATCGAACACGTTCTTATAGTTCTCCGACCGCTTGAGGAAATACCCATGGTCGTCCTTCTTGCCCAGCGCTTTGGCCATTTGCGCGGCGCACCAGTCGTCGTAGGCGTATTCCAGCGTGTTGGAAACGGGCGAGGGGACGTAGCCGAGTTCCATATACTCCTTCAACTGCCGGTTACCGACGTGTCCGCCCCCTTCGTGCGGCCGGCCCGGCTCGGTTTGGATGTGGCGGATCGCCGCGTACGCCTTCTCGGCATCGTAGCCGCGGATGCCGGCCTGATAGGCGGCCACGATCAGGGCGATTTCGTGCGAAGCGACCATGATGCTCGAATACTCGATGCCCGTCGGCCCCTTCGGCAGCCACCCGCCCCGGTCGTTGATCTCCAGCAGCGACTTGACCCACCGGTTCGACACATCGGGCGTGATCAGGTTCCAGAGTGGGTTGAGATTCCAGAACGTGTTCCAAAACGCATCGCAACCATAAACCGGCGACTCAGGATCTTCGAGTTGTTGCACCTTCTCATACATGTCGACGTACTTGCCGTTGACGTCGCTCCAGATCGTCCGCGAGCAGTACGCACGGTACAGGTTGGTGTAAAACTTCGTCATCTGTTCGGGCGTGCCGCCGCTGACTTCGATCTTGCCCAGCAGATCGCCCCATGTCTTTCGGGCGAAGTTTCGCACGGCGTCGAAATCCCACCCAAAGGGCTTCATCTCGGTCTCCAGGTTGAGCCGCGCCTGTTCGATGCTCACCAGCGAGATGCCCGTTTGCAGCTTGACGACCTCCCCCGCGGACGTTGAAAACTCCAGGAACGCGCCGACGTCGCCTTTGCCGGTGATTTCCTGGATGTCCTGGCTAATCTCGCCTCCGGCCCATCCGCCCATCGAGGCAAACGGCCGGTTCAATCGGGCGACGAAGTGGAGCGTAAACTCCTGATACCCGGCGTTCCGGCCGCTGCGCTGGGTCGAGTAGCCTTCGATCTCCGTATCGCTCACTTTGGTGATCTTGGCGTCGAGCACCTGATAGCCGTATTCGGTCGGTGTTTCCAGATCGAACAGCACGCGGGCTTGCCGCGATTCGGGAAACGTGTAGCGTTGGAACCCGGCTCGCACCGTCGAGGTCAGTTCGGCCCGGATGCCGTAATCGTCCAAGGTCACCGCGTAATAGCCCGGGGATGCCTCTTCGGTTTCGTGACGGAAACGCGAGCGATAGCCGTCGTCGGGCTTCGTGTGGCTGCCCGGGACAATCTTCAAGGGCCCGGTGGCGGGCATCGTCAACAGCCCACCCATCGTCCAACTGTGCAGATGGCTGAACCCGGCGATGTTTTCGATCGTGTACTCGTAGCCGGCCTTCCACTTCTGCGGTTCGTTGTCGGGACTGAGCTTGACCATCGAAAAGGGCATCGACGGCCCCGGATAGAGCATCCATCGGGATGTCGAGGTACCCAGCAGACAATCGACCCAATCGACCGTCTGGCGCTCGGCGGCCGGGTGCCGCGTGGTTTGTTCCTTGGCAAGGGTTCGGCCGCCTTGCTTCACGGTCACCACCAGCGGTGTCTCGGCGGTCACCGGCGGCAGTCGCAGTTCGGCCTTTCCGATCCCCGGCTTCACGGTCAGCCGGATCGGCTTCATCCCGCTGGCCTCGAGCGTCACCTCGGCCGGTTCGCCCAGGTGAACCAGCGTGAGCAATACCCGCTGCCCCAGCGTGCCGCCCTGCCGGGTCAGCCACCGGTCGACGTGGACCGATTGCAGCAGCGTACCGCCGGCAAGCTGTACCTCGGCGTCCCCGGGAGCCTCGAACCCCAGCCAATCGTAGAGGATCCAACCACCGGAGAGCGTGGTGATGCGAATCTCGTTGACCCCGGCCCGCAGCACGTCGGCCGGCACGTCGATCGAGAAGCGATGCTCGCGTCCGGCCGTCGGGTCGCCGAAGATCGAGGCGTCGCCTCCCCCTTGGGGCGGCCGGTGCGCAAACGAACGGCCGTTGACGTCGATCCGCAACGGTGGCGGGTCGGTACCGTGCGTGTCGACCAAATCGACCACCAACCGATATGTACCCGCCCCGACGGTTCCGTCGAGGCCGAAGAGAATCGTAAACGGATGGCTTCGCCCGCCGCCCCATTGATCGTCGGGCCCGGGATGCGTATAGGGCCAGTCTCGCTGCGGCCGGCTATGGCCGACCAGAAACATGCCGTCGCGGTCGAACCGGGCGTAGCCGTCGCGTCCCAAGGCAAATTCGGCCGTGTCATTATCCGCCTTGCCGATTTCCCAAAGCAGTTTTGTTTCCGCGGCGTGCGCCGGCGCCGCGGTGCAGAAGATCACCGGTACGGCGGCGAGCGCGGCAAGCCCAGTAAGCCCAGCCCAACGGGATACGCGTCGGTTCATCGGTCAAACTCCCATGCAAAGCGGATAGTAGCCATCTCGCCGAAGCGAGCTGAAGCGCGTTCATCGAACGCGTTTTCACCGAGCCAATCGCCCGCCGCATAATACCACTACCCGCGGCGAAACGCCAGCATCCGCGCGATCGCTACCCCACACCGCGTCAGACCGCTGGCCGCCATCCCCGTGGCCACGCCGACGACCAGCGATACCGGCATGATCCAGACGAAACTGAGGCCGGCAAGTTGGAAAAACGCGATGGCCACCGCCGCGGCCACGCTGCACGCCACGGCCACCAGCGTGCCGGACGTATTGGCCCAAGGTACGAACAGGGCCATCACGAAGAGCACGAACAACGGGGCGACGAACAGGTTGACCACCTTGTTGACCACCTCGAACAGGTTGCCCTCGATGGTTCCCACCGCCAGGCTCAACGCGACCACCACCACGCCCACCCACAGCGAGACGATCTTTGCCCGACGGACCTGCCGGGTATCGCCACTGCTTCGGTTGCCACTACTTCGGTTGCCACTGCTTCGGTTGCCGCCGAAGCGGTCGATGAAATCGGCCGTGATGACCGAACACGACGAGTTCACGCCTGAGGAGACGCTCGACATGGCCGCGGCCAGCAGTCCGGCCACGACCAGCCCGCTGATTCCCGGCGGCAATCCCACGACGATGAATCGCGGAAAGAGCTTGTCGGCCGCATTGGCCACCGTCTGGCCCTCGGCCAGCAACTCTGGATGGACCCGAAAATACGCCGCCAGGGCCAGCCCCAACATGGCCATCAGGACCATGACCAGCGCATCGGCCACCAGCGAGATCACGTACGCCCGTCGCGCGGAGCGGACGTTGCGCGTGGAAAGATAGCGTTGCAGCGCCATCTGATCTGCCCCGGCCGTACATACGTGCCAGGACAAGGCCAGCAGGACAAACCCGCCCAACGTATCCCGCCGGCTCGGATCGGGCCAAAACGCGGGGCTCTGCCAGGTAGCAGCCCATTGGCTGGGCCACCAAGGGCCGACGCCCCCCAGGCTATGCGTGATCAGCACCAACGAGAGTACGGCCCCGCCGAAGAGCACGAACGTCTGCACCACGTCGGTCAACACGACCGCCCGTAATCCGCCCATCGACGTGTAGACGACGGTCACCAAGGCCAGGCAGGCACAGACCAGCGGCATGGCCCAAGGCTCCAAGCCGAGCACCGGCATCAAGACGATCTTGGTCGTTGCGGCGATGATCATCGCCATCCACGACAGCCGCAGCGATAGGAAAAGAAATGTCGCGGTCATGCGCACGGCGATCCCGAGGCGCAGCTCAAGGATCTCGTAGGCGCTGGTCACCTTCCACCGCATCACCAGGGGAATCAGAATCCAGCCGACCAGCACGGCCGCCACGGGAAAGGCGACGATCTGAGCCAGGAACATCGGCCCGTTGTCGATCATCTCGCCCGTCCACGACAGATACGACAAGCTGCTCAGCAGCGTGGCAAACAGCGACAGGCCGATCGTCCAGCCCCGCATCCGCCGGCCACCCAACAGGTAGTCTTCCGTGCTGCCGGTTCGGCGCGCATAGTACCACCCCACCGCCAGCATCCCCCCGGCATACGCGGCGAGGATCAGCCAGTCCAGCGGGTGCAGGCGCCGCTCGGGACTGGCGCCGGTTTCGGCTGAGATGTCGGCGCCCGGGGATTGTGCCTCAGAGGCGACCCCGGATTCTTGTTCGCGGTGCGCCGGCGGCTCATCCGCCGCAGCCCACCCCACGGCGAGGATCGTCACCAGCGCCGCGCCCGCCAGGCAGCGCATGGACCACCGTCTGCGCGATCGCCGGCAAGTGAGTTCGGCGGACTGATGACCATCCATTGGATCCATGGAAAGAAAGCTCTCCGTTGCTCCTGGGCGTCCTCATCATAGGCCGGCGCCCACCGACTCGCAAGTGCCCGCACGCAGCACCAACGTCCCGAAAAACGTCCGCGCCGAACAATCAGGGACGGCCAACGGGTACCGTTACGCTGTGGCTGCCGCGCGTCGAAATCTGCCCTTTCCTTGCTCTCCAACGGCCTACTCGCGTCGCAACATCGGCCTGTTGTGCTAACCGGTGTCTCGCCTTACCGCGGGCCGCCCAACGAGAAGAGGTGAGCACTGGTCCGCAGGTACATCACGCCGCCGGCCACCGCGGGTGTGGCGTAGCTCGGTTCACCCAGCGGGATCCGGTGGCAGACCTCGAACGTGTCTCCTGCCGCCAGCACGACGACCTCACCCTTCTTCGACACGTTGTACAGATAGCCATCGACCCAGACAGGCGACGCATAAAAACTCCCCTCGACCCGCTCTCGCCAGACGGTCTCGCCGGTAGCCACACGCAGGCAGGTCACCATGCCGTCGTCGGCCCAGAGAAACAGCCGCTCGTCCTTGACCAACGGCGTGGGAACCATGGGCAGCGCCTTGGTCAGTGCGTAGCCTAGCGTGGGTGCGGTTCCCTGACCGGCCGAACCCGGTCGGACGGCGAGGCAGCGAGTTCCGCGGATCCCCGCCCCGTGGCCCGCGATCACCAGGCCTGGCGCCACGACGGGCGAAATCACGGCCCGATCCAAGAAAGGCTGCCCGAATTCCCAGATGACTTTCCCTGTGTCCGGATCGAGCGCCATGATGCCGTGGGCGGTGCTGGAGAAGATCAACTCCGGGCGGCCACCTTCGGCCTGGTAGACGCAGGGCGTCGAGTAGCCGGCCAGGAACGTTTTGGTTTCCGTCTGCCAACGGGTTTCGCCGCTGTTGCGATCGATGGCGACCACGAAGCTCCGGCCGGCCGGATTGGGCCCATCCTTCCTGCGGCCCGGGCTCCGGTCCATGTCCTCCTGGTCATTGGCCAGCACCACCAGATCCCGGTACAGGATCGGTGAGGAGCCGCTGCCTTGAAGCGAAATCAGGGGGCCCAGGTTGCGGCGCCAGAGTTCGCGGCCCTGAAGATCCAAGGCCAGCAACATGACCGCTTCAGGAGTGGTCCAGGTGATCACCACGCCCTGGGCATCCACGGCCGGCGTCGCCGTCGCGTAGGAGTTGTCTCTGTGCTGTCGATAAGTCTTCGATGATTCCTCATGCTTCCAAAGCACACGGCCCGTTGGCGCATCCACGCAGACCAGTGTACGCCGTGCTGTCGTCGGATCAGCACAGGTGACGAAGATCCGCTTGCCCCAGACGACCGGCGAGGAGTGGCCGGGGCCGGGCAGGCCGATTTTCCAGTTGTAGTCCTTCTCCGTCCACCGTACCGGCACGGTCGTCGCGGCACTCCGGCCGCTGCCGTTGGGGCCGCGAAACCGGGACCACTGGCCCTCGGCCCCCCACGCTGCGCCAGCGAGCAGCACGGCGGGTGCGATCATCAGTAGCGGGCGACATGACACGAACTTTAGTCCGCAACGGCAGCGAGAAAAGGGCAATCGAAGCCAAGACGAAAACTCGATAAGCGGACGACGGCAACGCATGACGACTCCTCTGCGGTCGGAACGTGGGTTCAGTAGAGCAAGTATCGGGCGCGGCGACGGGCAAACGCCTCCAAATCGGTTCTGTAAGCCGTCTCGATCCGGGCCGCCGATTCGCCGCTTTTGAGCAACTCGAGCACGCGCCGATTTGCCAGCAGGCGATCGTAGGCATCGACTGTCCATGCATCCGGATAGAGTGTTTGCAGACGATGCGCGATTTCCAGCCCGGTGCGTAGCGGCCGAAAGGCGGCCCGGTCGGTGATGATGATGTTGACTCCGCCGCAACGCTCGCCGGCGAATTTACTGGCGCCGGGCGTGAAGTCGATGGGCACGAAACGTACGCCCGGCAATCCGCAACCGTTGAGCGCGCCGGCGGTGCGAATCCCGTCGATCCACGGGGCGCCGATCACTTCAAACGGCGTATCGGTCCCCCGGCCGACGGAGACATTGGTCGTCTCCAAAAGTCCCACGCCCGGATAGAGCAGCGCCTCGGTCAGGCTCCGCATGTTGGGCGACGGGTTGACCCACTTCAGCCCCGTGGCGTCGAAGAACATGTCCCGCCGCCATCCTTCCACCGGCACGACCTGGAGATCCAAATCGAGTTGAAGCTCCTCGCGGAACATCCGCGCCAATTCGCCAATGGTCATCCCGTGCCGAACCGGGAGGCGATGGAACCCGACAAACGACTCCCGGCCCTCGTCCAACAGCGGACCGGCCACGTCGGTGCCGTTGATCGGGTTGGGACGATCGAGCACGACGAAGCGAATCTTCGCTTCGGCCGCCGCCTGCATGGCATAGCCCATCGTCGAAATGTACGTGTAGAAGCGGGTCCCGATGTCCTGGATGTCGAAGACCAGCGTGTCGATTCCGGAGAGCGTTTCCGCCTTCGGGCGGCGGCTCGCTCCATAGAGGCTGTAGACGGGCAACCCGGTGGCCCGGTCGCGGCCGTCGGCGATGCGGGCCGTGTCGAGTGTCCCGTGGAGCCCGTGTTCGGGGCTGAACAGGGCGACCAGTTTTACTTCGGCCGCTTCATGCAGCAGCCGAGCGGTGCTTGCCCCGGTGGCGTCGATCCCCGTGTGGTTGGTGATCAGCCCGACGCGCCGGCCGCGCAAACGCCGAAAGTCCTCCCGTCGCAACACGTCGATCCCGGTGCGTACCACGGGACGGTAACCATCGGTCACCGCATCGGCGGCGATCGTGCCGATTCGGCCGGCGATCCGATTCACCGATCCCTTACCGTCGGGGTGCAGGCGGTTGCTGAGGAAGATCACGAACATCTCCCGCTGGGGATCGATCCATAGCGACGTGCCCGTAAATCCACCGTGTCCGAACGCCTGGGGTGAAAACGATTGGCCGCGGTTGGAGGAGTAGCCCGTCTTGATGTCCCAGCCCAGCCCGCGCCTTCCAGAGGAGACGGGATACGCGCGGGTCATTGCGGCAACGGTCTTTTCTCCGAGAATCCGAACCCCGGCGTATTGCCCGCGGCCGAGCATCATCTGGGCGTACACGGCCAGATCGTCGGTCGTGGCGAAGAGCCCCGCGTGTCCGGCGATGCCTCCCAGGCGATAGGCCCGCGGGTCATGCACCTCGCCCCGCATCCATCGGCCGTTCCGTTGTTCGGTCGGGGCCGCGCGGCGGCGAAGCGACTGGCCGGGAAGAAAACCCGTTTCGGTCATGCCCAACGGGGCGAAGATTCGCTGCCCGGAGAACTTGTGAACGTCGTCGCCCGAGAGCCGGCGGACGAGTTCGCCCAGCACAAGGTAACCGACGTCGGAATAGACGAACTTCGTCCCCGGCGTAACGTGCGGCTTCAGGGCGTAGAGGTGCTCCCACGCCTTTTCCACGCCCTCGTTGTAGTCGGCCAAGGAGTTGTCGGGAATCAGGCCGCTCTGGTGCGTGAGCAGTTGGAGCACGGTGATCCCCTCCTTGCCGCCGGCGGCGAACTCGGCGATGTGCTTGGCCACCGGATCATCGAGTTGAAGGGTCTCCGCTTCGACCAGGAGCATGATGCTGGCGGCCGTGGCGATCGGCTTGGTGAGCGAGGCCATGTCGAACACCGTGTCGACGGTCATCGCAACCGGCTCCGGCTCGACCTGCCGATGGCCATAGGCCTTTCGCCATACCAGCCTCCCCCGTCGGCCCACAACGACCACGCAGCCGGGCATTTCTCCGGCCTCCAAACCTTGGGCCACGACCCGATCGATCGCGCTCAACCTCGCCGCGCTCATCCCGGCGTCTTCGGGACGGACCGTCGGCAACCGGGGCGCGGCGGCGGTGGCTGCAACCGCGGCGGCCAGTGTCGCCAGCATCACCAGCGCACAGCCGGCGCGAAACGGGAAGTGGTTCGGCATTCTCATCGGCGACTCCCAACGAGTGACAAGCATCGGCCAGATCGTTCCGCCTCGCGTGATTGCAGCCGAGGCCGTGGTAGTACGGCTGGGTCAGTACGGCTTGAAAACGCCCGGGACGGGCACCGGATAGTCGCCGTTTTCGTCCGGCAACACGGGAGGATCGGCGTCGAAGGTGAGCTTCTCGGGCATTTCGTCGGGGCCCTTGGCCACGGCGTCGTCCCATGTGACGACCTTGCCGCTGTAGGTGGCCATGCGGCCCAAAACGGCCGTCATGCTGCTGGTGGCGCCAAACCATCCTTCGTTGTACTTCTCACCGCGGCGGATCGCCGCCAGCAGGTCGTTGTGTTCCTGCTGGTGACCGTCGATGTGATCGCCGGAGTACTGCCAGGCGTTTCCTCCGGTCACCGTGCCGCGGGTGCTGGCCACGCCGTCGGCGCCGTGGGCGAATGTGCCGCCTTGGTTCCAGCAGCCCTTGATATGACGGCACTGGCTGAACATCTTGGTCCCGTCGCGATAGGTAAACTCATTGAAATGGTGGTCGAAGATCTGGCCGTGGTCTTTCCCCTTGCGGACCTCGCGGCCGCCCATGCCGTTGGCCTCGACCGGATGATCGTCCTT
>JABMRP010000267.1 GCA_013202535.1 Planctomycetota bacterium | reverse complement strand
TGCAGGCGGTGTCCGTTGGGACAAAGAAACTCGATCTGGTCTTCCACCGGCTCGGCGACCGCGGATTCGACGCCAACCGCCGCGCCAGCCGAAACCGTCGACCCACCTTCGGCCGTGTCGACGGGGCCCTGCGACGGCACACTATCCGACTCGTCGGGGCTGGGAACCTGGAACTTGACCCCGCATTTCGGACACTTAGCCGGCATCCCGCCGCGATCCTCGGGGCAATGAATCTTGTGACCGTTGGGACAGAGGAACTGAAGCACCATTGTTTTCACAACTCCGCTTGTTTTCACAACTTCGCTATTCTTATAACTTCCTTCCTTCTTCGATACTAGTCTACCACACCCGGCCGGGCAATTCCCTTCTTTCGGCCTGGGTATTTCCTGGGATCGCCGTCCAACGCCGCTCCACCGCGATCCTTGACAAAGGGCCACGGTCTGCGAAACTAGGGGTCCGACGGAGATAAACGCGGTTCTCATCTTGAGCGGGGGTCGGAAAACCCGCTCCATAGTTGGGTAACACCCCCCAATCAGCGCTCCAGTGAGGGGCATGAATGCCGATTCCAATCGTCTGTCCGGGCTGTCATTCCCGGTTCAACGTCAGCGACAAATTTGCCGGCAAGACGGGCCCCTGCCCGAAATGTAAGACGGTAATCGCGATCCCCGAGAAGACCGAGGAGGTCAAGGTCCACGGCCACACCGAGTTTGCCGAAGGTGGCCGCGGGGTGGACGGCCGGCTGGTGACCAAACCGGTCGCCCGAACCGACGCCAAATGGGTTCCCCTGCTGGCGATGAAAGTGGCCGCCGCCGCCGTCTTGACCGTGGCCGTCACCTGGGCCGGCGGCGGATATCTCGCCGTCCAACTCACCGTCTTGCTGCTCGTTTCGCCTCCCCTGGTGATCGCCATGTACACCGTCCTGCGGAACGCCGAATTGGAGCCCTACCGTGGCAGGGCCTTGTACCTGCGGGCCGGGGCGTGTGGAGTGATCTATGCCATCCTCTGGGTTGCCTGGCAGTGGCAAGTCACTCCGCACGTGACCGAAGAGTTGTGGATGTGGGCCTTCTTCGTCACGCCCTTTATCATCGTCGGAGCATTGACCGCTCTGGCCTCCCTCGATCTCGACTTCGGCACCGGCAGCATACTCTACTCGGGCTACTTGCTGGCCACCGTTTTCCTTCGCTGGGTGGCCGGCATGGGATGGGTCTGGGTTGTGGACTAGGGACTGGGGACTAGAGTCTGATGACCTCGATCCTTGATATTCCCGAAGTGGTCGGCTTGGATTCGCGGGGGGGAATCATCCGGATTCCGCCCGAGGTCGACGTTCCGCTGACCGATCGGGTTCGCCAGATCATCGACACGGCCGAGTTCCGCCGCCTGGCGCGCATCAGCCAGCTCGGGCTGGTCTCGCTCGTCTATCCGGCGGCCATCCACACCCGGTTCGAGCATTCGCTGGGCGTTTACCGGACGGCCCTGCTCTTTCTGAAACAGCTCGCCCGGCAACCCCGATTCGCCCGGGCTATCGACTCGCGCCGCGCCGAGGTCTTGATCGTCGCGGCCTTGCTACACGATTTGGGCCACTGGCCTTTCTGTCATCCGATCGAAGACATGCGGCTTGCCAAGGTGCCGAACCACGAACTGTTTGCCAACAGCTTTCTGCTGGAAGGCGAGATCGCCGAGATTCTGCGCAGCCAGTGGTCGATCCAACCGCGCGAGGTCGTCGCCCTGCTCAGCGGTGAACCGGCCGACGACGCCGGACGCATCCTCGGCAGCTTGCTCTCCGGGCCGATCGACATCGATAAGATGGATTACCTCTTCCGCGACAGCCTGCACGCGGGCGTGCCCTACGGACGGCATTTCGACCAGCAGCGGCTCATCGGCAGTCTGTGTCTCAACGAGGCGGGCGACGGGCTGGCCATTACCGACAAGGGCAAGACGGCCGCCGAGTTGATGGTCTTCGCCCGATACGTGATGTTCAGCGAAGTCTACTGGCATCACGGCGTCCGCTCGGCCACCGCCATGCTCCAACGGGCCTTCTTCCTGCTCTACGACCGCTTGGACCTCGACCATCTTTTCCGGCTAACCGACTCGGGCATGATCGGCGCACTGGAACAGGTCGCCGGCCAGGGCCCGGCCCGGGAGTTGCTCGACGGTCTGTTCGGTCCGGTGCGCCGGCTTTACAAACGGGTCGTGCAATACAGTTTCTTCGAGGAGCAGGAGATCTACCGCCGTCTGGCCGGGAAGCCCTACCCCTGGCTGACCGCCTGTGCCGAGCAATTCGCCCAGATCGCCAGCACGGCGGTCGGCAGCGTGATCGCCCCCCACGAGATCCTCTTCGACGCCCCGCCCGTCGGTCGGGAAGTCGAGTTCCAAGTCGAGATCCATTTCGTCAAGCAATCCCAATACCGCCTCATGGGCGACGTCTCCCCGGTCGTGCGCACCCTAGCCCGCGACCAATTCGACGACTACGTCAAACGCGTCCGCATCTTCGCCCACCCGCGAATCGCGAGTTCGTTGCGCGAGTTGAACACCCTACCGCAACTGGTAATCGAAGCGATCGAGCGGGTCGGCTAACGATCGTGTTGGGCCAATTCCCGGTCCATGCCGAAAAACTGATCCCATTCCATTTGGTCGATCAAGTCGAGGCACCTCGCTTGAACGTTCTCGTCCGGCGACTGCGTATAGAGCCGGAGAACCAGCTTCGCAACGGTCGGGGCATCTCCGGCGGCAGCCGTCGATATATCACCAGCCGATTTTCCATGGGTTTCCATGAAGCGTTCAGCCAAGCGGATTGTGACATCTGGTAACTGCCAAGTCGAGCGATCAAGGACTCTCAATAAACCGTCGTGGCGAGACGGAAACGCTGGGGATTCGAGGTATTTGCGAATCAGGTCCTCGAGTCGGCCAAGTTCTTCGTCGCCCAAATGGTGAAAGCACTCTGCCGCCTTCTCACGAACGTCGCTAACGTCATCTCGAAATAGCTGTTCAAGGTGCGTTGAGCATGCGGGGCCGACCGTCTTGTTCGCGAGATTGAGTGCGTAGACCTCTGCTGCGGCGACTCGCATAACCGGTGTGCCGTTTCTTACGTCTTTTGCATCGGCCTCCGCTTGTTCGTCATCGAAGGCTGCAACGCAAATCTGCCTGGCGGCGGCCACAACGGTCCACTCTGCTTCCTGTCGGAGCGCCGTGAATAGAACGGGGCGAAGACTATCGTAGTGTGTGCTCACGGCGAGGTTGACAAAGTGCTCGAAAGGTTGACACCCCAGAATCTCATCTGCCCCTTCACATGTCCGATTGAAAATTGCGACAGCTCGCGCGCGGTCGTGATCCCAAATCGGGAGAATGGCGTCGAATACGCAGGTGCGAACTGACAGGCACGGATCATCGGCCATCTTTTCGACAACGGGCAGCAAGCTCGCATCGCGGGAATAGTCTGCGAACAAGAGGCGTTGGATCGCTTGTGCGGCCGATCCTCGCACCGAGTTGTAGCCGTGGAAGTGTGCGTCTGGATCACGCTCTTGCCCATTGGCCTTGTTGAGCCAATGGTCGTCCTTGGGGTCCGGATCTTTGAGGGCATAGTATTCGAGGATTGCGAGATCCGCCTCGGGGATTGATCGATTGGCCAATTCTGCATAAGCCCCACAGATGGAACGACCACACGGCCGGTTGGGAAGCTCGTGCAGTCGGTGGATCACGGCAAGAAGCGTCTTTGTGTCAAGCTCCTTGAAAGCCGCTTCATGCAACTCACGGTCCTCTAGGGCATTGGCGAATCGTCCACACATCCCGTCAAGGATGGATTCAAAATAGAGGGAGTGAATGTCATCGGCCATTCGGTTGACAAGCTGGGCAAAACGCTCCATCTCTTGTCGCACTTGCGGAACGAGAATTCGGCTGAGTTCAACGGCCGATCCTTTGAAAGAATCCCTTCGCGGCGTTTCCCAACCGTAATCATACTTCCGCATTGCCTCCAACCACTGATCATCCGTGAATGATTCGGCCTCCTCGGCAGGAATCGGGCTCCCGACACGGGGCAGCACGCTCCTGCCCTGGACGGGTACCTCAGTTATCTGCTCGGGAAAAGTGGCCCGCAACCTTCGTAGTTGATTGGCCCCTGCCTCCGAAAGGTTCTTTTCTCCAACCGCTTCGAGCAAGAGGCGTTGTGTCCAACCAACACTCGGTGATGCGGTCTCTTCTTCGTGTTCACGCTCCCACAGATCTGTGAATGCGAGCACCGCCTGTTCGAGTTGCTGTTTGTTCTCCGTCGAAGCGTGTGGTAGGCAGTTCGTGATTGTCTCTCGGCTCACCGCAGCCTGACCAGTCCCCTCGCCGGACCAACTGCCATAGCCAACATCGAGTCGGGCATTGTCACTGGCGAGAAAACGGATTGCCCGGTCAGCGAAAAACTCCGGGTTGGCAGACCATGCTCGGAGTACAATGTGAGCAACCGTGTCGTACTCGGTCTTGTCCAATCCGCCAAACAGTTCCTCGACAGCATTCGGCGTCTCCTTGGCAAGCTCTTCCAAAGAAGTGACCAGTCGATGGAGGAGTACGTCAGCAACGTTGTACGCTTCGTGGTTCGACATGTATGGCCAAGTTCGATCGCGACGAAGGTCTCCCCACTCGCTTTCCTCTTGCTGCGTGATTTCGACGATATCGAGAACGCGAGGAAGAATCAAGTTCGCAAACTCACTGGGTTCAAGGTTGGCCACCTCGGAAATCACGAGTTGGGCCGCGTTGTCGCTCTCTTGCGGATCGATCACAATATCCGCCGTGTTCTTGCGGGCGGAGTCTATCTGTCTGTCCAGCCAGTGCGTAATGGCTTCGATAACGAATCCGGGGGCGGCCTTTGTGGCGTCCTGCAGCAAGTCCCACCAGCTTTCCCGAAAGCTCCCCGACATCTCGTCTAGTAGGCCGTCATCCAGAAGCTGCAAGAACAACTCCTGCATCGGCCTGCTTTGGTGCACGTCGCCCCACTGGAAGGCCGCACGAAGCAGGTCGTCCCACCTCTTGCCACAGCCACGACGGGGGCCCAGCAATTCCGCGACGCGTTCGGATCGTTCCTTGCGCACGCCGTCGAATGTGAGCGTCCAAACGGCTCGCTGATTCAATCGTTCCTCTTGGCTTTCGAGCCACTCCAGGACGACACCAATTCGATCGAGCACATCGAACCATGCAAGGCTATTCCTAACGACCGGTAGAACATGCGGCTCCCAGTCGCCGTCCTCAATCCGATCGGCGAGAATGCGCCATTCCTCGTCGGTCGGGTCGCCGAGCGACGCGAGCCATCGGAGCACCAACTTCTTGATGTGAAATCGAACATGCTTGTCGAAGAGAAGCAATCGGAGCTCTCGACCATATCGCCTTGGATCGGTATCTCGGAGGTGCGTGAGAATCTGCCGAACCTGACTGCGTCGGAATAGGTGCTGCTCACTCGCCCGAAGGAAGTCCGAAATGGTCTGACTCGAGGCGCAGAAACGTCGGGCAAACGCATAGTCGAAGAACAACTCGTGAAAGAAGCGAACCTGATTGCCTTCCCGCACGAGTACATGCTCAGAGTACATCGCGTTGGCGGTGTCCCGCCAGTCATCGAGGACGGCTTCAGGCGCGGTAAGCGTCTGCCGATCACTCATTGTATCGCAGACCTTGTCAATCACGGCCGACCAGTCTGCTCGACGCCCTAGTCGTTCCGAAACGGCCCGTTCCTTGTGTTGCCAGAACCGGTCGAGCAGGTCGGAGACCGTGGTGAACGCTGCAGCCTCATGATTGCCGCCAGAAAGGAAGAGCCACAAATGCAGAGGAATCCGAAGCAACTCTCGTTGCTTGTCGGAAAACCGCGACAGATCGTGCCCGGCCACGGTCAAGGAGCCTTCTACTTGGGCGAGCGACAAGAGTTGGACTGAAATGCGTTCTGTTTCATCCTCTTTCCGGGTGAGCCGTCGCAGGCGATGATCGTTGTCCAGGTCGAAATCACGGCATGCCACCAGCAGCCGGAGATTCGGGTGTGGGTCGATCTCGCGACACAACGCATCGAACAATTCCCAGCGATGTGGATTGCGCCCCGACGCTTCGCTCACGGCATCAAGTTGATCGACGACCATGACCCCCACGCGCCCGTCGGCTAAACCTGTCAAAACGACGCCTGGCGATGCCGGTAGCCCCTCCATTTGACGCCCCATCTCCTCGGTTGTGTGTGCATCGCCGTGTCGATCAAAACGCACAACCAAGTAGGGGACGCCCAGTACTCTCAGGCCATCGAGGATCTGTGAAACCACGCAACTCTTTCCAACTCCTGCCGGCGCCGACACGAGTACTCGGCAGGCGCCGTCTCCTCGAACGAGTTCGTCTATCGCCTGCCGAGCTTCATCTCGGTCAATGCGAGATCCGTTAATCAGGTCTAGTTCCACGTTCCGAACGTACGTTTCATGATGCGTGCGAATGCGTTGCTGTATGTTCGGGTCCGATGCCCAATCGCGATGCGCGTATCCATCGGCACGTAGGGCCTCCCAAAGACTGGCACGATCTAGCTTCTGCCCATGGGATCCTGTGAAGAGAGCCGTTATGCCCAGGCGAACTTCGGCTGCATTCAGTGCATGGCCGCCCGGTCGGTAAACGAGAACGCGAATGCGGTCCTCCACCTGATGAATGAGCGTGTACTCGTCAATGAGAACCACCCGCGTGCGTCTTAACCAGTCGTGGGCGGTGATCCAGTCATCCTTCGCCCGCTTCATATCTTCCACCAACTTCAAGATGCGCTCTTCGAAAGACTTCTGCAGGCCCGGGCTCTCTTGGAGAGAACGCTGAAAGTCGCCCACTTCCCGGTACTGAAAAGCCCGTTCATGGAGTTCGCGGAGTTGGTTGGCGCCGGTTGAAGAAACAAAGCGACACTGCGCATCAGGGTCGTGAACAAGTTTGGCAAACAGATCTCCCAAGACAGACCGGCCTGGCGCGCCGCTTCGGCGAACAATCTCCGCCAGGGACCATTCACCGGCCGCCCGCTGCCTCTTGACTGAGTGGAATGTCTTGTTGCCCGCTGGCGAGGTCGTCACGAACTCCACACCGGTCGCATCGTCACCGAACGGTTCGACGGTAATGTCGGCGAGCTTTCCTTCTGCCACATCGAGAATCTGATTGACAGTCCAAACGGCCTCATACCGATTGCCTATCTTGTCCGAATCGCCCCCGGCTCGCGGCATTATGAGAACTCCAAGGCAGAGTGATAAGACTGCAGGCTGAAGCTGTTTGACCCACGATGTGTTGCTGGGATACTGGACTCTCCATCAAATCATTAGACCGGGGGTTGACAATAAGCTCAAGACACCCCCCGACCGTGGGCAGTCTGTTGTGCCCACACAATCCTGCACCGTGGGGCTGATCAATCGCCCCCGTTGGGGTAGGTGTATTGGGGAGTCGTGAAGCCAAGTTCCGCGCCGATTGGCGATACCATTTCTCGTGACCAGGAGAAACACCGTGACTGAACCCAATACAAAACGACGGATCGGGCTTTCACGGTGGCAGTTCGTTTCGACCGCGGCGGCCGGGTTGGCGGCCGGAGGGGAAGAAAAGGGCAGCCATCATTCTCATCTGAGTCGCCCGGCGGCGGAGAATGCGGAGCATGGCGCGATGGGCGGCGTGGTCGCCGCAACGTCTGGTACCGTTTCGCGTTGCCGGGGGACGAAGTTTCTGCCCTGAAGGGGCCGAACACACCAGCAAATGGCATCGCCCTGCGTAAGGGGGGAACCCGGTAGCCAACGGAGGCCGGTAAGGGCGCGGTAAGGTCGTTCCGTGGCGTCGGAGTTCGGTGGTTTCGCCCATTTTAGGGCGTCGGCTGCCGTGTTCGCCGCCCACCACGCAGGGCGTTGCCCCGGGCTGGTATGTTGTGGCCCCTTGGGGCAAGCATGACTGGGCACCGCGCGCCAAGGCGGCGCGGTGCCATTAGTCCTCCATTTCCAACTCGAAGAGGAAATCCCGGATGTCGGCCGACGCGACCCCGCTCAAAAGGACGGTTACCAGCAGGGCGCCCAGAAAAAGCGTCCCTGATCGAAGCACGGACTGCGCAAACATAGCCTCGCCTCCGTCTGGAATAATAGGAGCCATTTGAAGAGCCCCGTCCGCGTCGCCCCGAGGGCAAGACGTGCCGGGCGACGGGTGCGATGAATGAATGGTTCCCGTCTGGCAGGCTCGACTAGTGGCCCGCCAAGCACGTCCTGCCCCCGGTCCCTGGCGATGCTTTTGGGGGGCGCTATGATAAAGCATCACGGCGGAAGGCCTGCCGTATCAGGATGCAAAACTCATTGCTTCCGCCGTGATGCACTTTTATTCTCGTACACCACCGCGGGAAGTTGCGTGGAAAATTCGCAAGAGTTCGAGAGAGCACGGTGCTTATGCCGACTTCCTGGTCCGCCGGACCGAGCGAACACGGCGATCTCATCCTGGCGATGAACGCAAAGCTCAACGCGCTGATCGACAAGGAAATCGGTCCGGATAAGGGTCAGATGTTGCCGCGGAGTGAAGGCGTTGACTGGGCGATAACGCAGTTGGATCCGTGAAATCTCCCGACGAACCTTCCCGCGGCGCGCCTCACCCGGCGGCGCGCCCTCACCCTCTCCCGGAGGGAGAGGGGAGAACGACGGACGAAAGGCTACATCTCGCGGAGCGAGATGGCTACTAT
>JABMRP010000266.1 GCA_013202535.1 Planctomycetota bacterium | reverse complement strand
TACCGGTTCTTGGCGATTCGGGGACGCGAAGCGTCTGGGCGTGCGTTACGACGCGGAAGCGTCGTAACGAGAGGTTTCGCTATGCATCGAGTCCCCCAAAACACCACCCATTTCCCGATTTCGGCGGAATTCTCTCGATTCCACCTTGACGTGCCATCTGGCATGGCGAATAATGTCATGTGGCAATACTCGATCGGAGGTCAAGATGGAAAATGTCAAAGAACTAACGAAGTTCATGGGCGGCGCCTCGGTAGTTGGCTCGCCGCAATCCGGCTTTGAGTTTATTGAGATCATCCGGCACGGCCTGCCGTCGAAGGTAATCCAGTGCGTCGTGAAATCTTCCGCCATCAGTGAAGATGTCATCTACAAATCGCTTCGCATCGCGAAGCGCACCGCCGCACGTCGCAAAGCGAGTGCCGCCAGACTCAAAGCCGCGGAATCGGAGTTGATTTTCCGTTTTAGCAGGGTCTCGGTTACGGCCACGGATGTTCTGGGGGACAGAGACAAGGCCCGCCAGTGGCTACTGACTGAGAATCGGGCCCTCAATGGCCAGCGCCCCATTGATCTGCTGGACACGGGAATTGGGTTTGAAGATGTGCTGGATGTTTTGCACCGTATCGAATTCGGGGTCTACAGTTGACCATGGATGTTTGGCGAATATGCCGGTCGAAGTACGAGACGTCCGCGTTCACCGGCGGCGGCGCCGAGAAGACCGGTGGGCGATGGAATCATAAAGGGCGCGCGATGATCTACGCGTCCGAAAACCTATCGCTTGCGGCACTTGAACTGTTTGTGCATGTTTCGCCTGGAATCATACCTGCCGACCTGATATCCGTCCGCGGCAAACTCCCGGACTCGATATCGGCGGAAGAAATCAAAGCATCCGACCTACCGCGAAATTGGCGCGAATATCCCGCACTCGCCGAGTTGCAGACCATGGGCACGGATTGGCTCCGGGGGCAGACGTCACTGGTCCTGATCGTCCCTTCCGCGATCAATTCGCTGGAGAAAAACATCCTTCTGAATCCCGCGCATCGGGAGTTCAGGAAACTCAAGGTAGAGAATGGCCAGCCGTTTCATTTTGACCCAAGAATGTTTGGCAAATGATGCCGACAAAGGAGAGCACAACCATGCCATCCAAAGTAACCCGTCGTAAGTTCCTCGGCACCGCCGGAACGGTGGCCGCGGTAAGTGCGGGGACCCATGCGGCTTTGGCGGAAGATTCGGAAGAAACTTCGGCGACGGTCAAGATCGTGGGCATCTGTTGCAGCCCGCGGAAAGGGAAAAGTACGGCAACGGCTCTGGCGGTTGCTCTGGAGGCGGCGAAGGAGGCGGGCGTTGAGGTCGAGTTGATCGAACTGGCCGGGCTGCGGATTCCGGGTGAGCCGGCGGCGGGGGTGGCGTTGGAGCCGGGGGAGCGGGACGATTTTCCCAAGCTGGTGCCGGTGCTCGCCGATGCGAAGGTGGGCGGTATTATCATCGGCACGCCGGTCTACTTCGGCAACATGAGCTTTCTGTGCAAGGCCTTCCTGGACCGCTGCAACGTGTTTCGCCGGAATTTTGGGCTGGGTGACAAGGTGGGCGGCGTGATCGCCTGCGGCGGTGGACGCAACGGCGGCCAGGAACTGACCATCCGCTCGGTCCACACATGCCTGTTGGGCCAGCAGATGATCGTGGTGGGCGATGCCAAGCCCGGCGGTCACTGGGGCGGCACCGTCTGGAGCGGCGCCCCCGGCGGCGTGACCGAAGACCAATACGGCATGACCACGGCGAAGAACCTCGGCCGCCGCGTCGCCGAAGTGGCGCTGCGAATCCACGGCTGAGCAGCGACCGCTCAGGAATCGAACATCTCGCGGGCGAGGGTTTTCATCGCGCGTAGATCGAGTTTGCCGGTGCCCAGGACGGGAATCTCGGCGATCTGGCGGAAGCTGTCGCGCGAGGGGATCCAGAGGGGCGGTAGACCGGCCTCCGCAAGCGCGCGACAGACCTCCTCCGGCGTTTGGGACAGCCCCGTGTGTAACACGACCAGCCGTTCCCCTTTCTTGGGATCGGGGACCCCGGCCACGCAGAGGTGCAGTTCTTCTTCGTCCATCGCCAAGGCCTCGACCAGCGCCTCTTCGACGCGAATATGCGGCACCATCTCGCCGCCAATCTTCGAGAAACGGCTCTGCCGGCCGGTGATGTGGATGAACCCGTCGGCATCGATCATGCCGATGTCGCCCGTGGTATACCAGCCGTCCTGGAGCACCTCGGCGGTGAGATCCGCCCGGCCGAGATAGCCTTGCATGACGTTGGGCCCTTGGATCAGCAGCATACCCGATTTGTCGACCCCCAGGTCTTCGCCCGTCTCGGGGTCGACGATCTTGGCGGCGATTCCCGGCAGCGGTCTTCCCACGCTTCCCTCGCGGAGTTGGTCGGTTCGGCCCGACTTGCTCCGGTTGGCGGGCAGGTTGCAGGAGACGACCGGCGAGAGTTCGGTCGTGCCGTAGCCTTCCAACGGCCGCACGTTGAATTTCTTCTCGAAGGCCGCCATCAACTCGCGGGGCAGTTTCTCGGCCCCGGCAATCACCACGTCCAGCGCGTGGAAATCCTCGGCCGAGCAACGTCGCAGGTACATCCGCAGAAACGTCGCCGTGGCGATCAGGATCGTAGCGCCCTGCTCGCGGCAGAGTTTGCCCACCGCACGCGCCCCCCGCGGGTCGAAATGGAAAGCGACCTTGGGCTCCAGCGCCAGGGCCAACCACATGGTCACCGTATAGCCGAACGAGTGGAACAGCGGCAGGACTCCCGCCATCACGTCGTCGGCGCGCAGATCGATGTAATCGTTGAACGCCTTGAGGTTGGAGCCGATGTTGTCGTAGGTGAGCACGACCCCTTTGGGCCGGCCCGTCGAACCGCTGGTAAAGATCACCGTGAGCACGTCGTCGGGCTTGATCCGGTCGAGCCCGAAGCGGCGTTCCAGAAGGCTCACCGGTGCCAGGCGTGCCTGAAACGCGCCGACGAGTTTGTCGAGCCAGGTGACCTTCTCGCGGATGTCTTCCAGGCAAACGAGTTCGGCGTCGATGTTCAGATTGAGCTTCTGCATCACCTTGCGGCTGGTTAGCACGTGGCGGATGCCGCACTGGGCGATGCAGTCGTTCATCACCTCGGCGGAAACGGTATAGTTGAGATTCACCGCCACCCGGCCGCTGAGCGTCAGGCCGATATTGGCCAGCACGGCGGGCACGGTGGGCGGCAACAGGACGCCGACATATTGCTCGTCCTCGGCCAGCACCTCGCGACGCAAGAGCCGACGGAAGATCAGCGCCCGGGTCAGCATATCGGCCCCGGTCAGATCGGCGCCCATCGAATCGGCCACCTTCGACCGCCGCATGTTCGCCCGGCACATCCGCAGAAACTGGCGAGGCAGGGCCATTTCCGATACGTCTTGGTCCGGTCTGTTTGGCTGGCTCATGGTTTGGGTCCCAGTTCGATCACGTTTTGGCGAACCTGCTCGGCGTCGCCGGCGTTGTGGATGGGCGGGCCGATCCGTAGCGTTACGCGGCGGCGCCACCCTCGCGGCCATTTCCAGAAGTACCGTCCACCCTCGAAACTGAAAATACTCCCCCACAGCCCGTCGATATGCACGGGCACCACCGGCGCGTCGGTCCCCTTGAGCATCGAGAGAAAGCCGGGCAGAAAGGGCTCGATGCGACCGGTATGGGTAATGTTTCCTTCGGGAAAGATACCGATAATGTCTCCGTGACGCAATGCCCTGCGCGCCTCGCGAATGGCCCCGACCATCGCCTTGCGGCCGTCGGAGATGGGAATGACACCCATTTCCCGGCATACCCAGCGGAGCCAGACGTTATCGACATAGGAGGAAAAAGCCACCTGCCGCAGGCGCCGCCGGGTGAGCAGT
The DNA here is from genome assembly GCA_013202535.1 of Planctomycetota bacterium. Lineage (GTDB taxonomy): Bacteria > Planctomycetota > Planctomycetia > Pirellulales > Thermoguttaceae > JABMRP01. The sequence continues at coordinate 4,096 of JABMRP010000266.1, read as the reverse complement.
TGGATGAGCACGGCGTCGACGAAGCTGACGTGGTTGGCCACCAGCAGAACGCCGCCGGAGTCGGGCAGGTTCTCCATGCCCTCGTGACGCACCCGGTAGATCGTCCGCGTGGCGAGCCAGCACGTCCAGTAGGCCGTTCGGCCGGCCAACCAGAGAAGCACGCGCGCCGTGGGGCGGGGGACCTGGCGCAACGTGTAGATCAACACGCCGGCCGACGCCACGCCGCAGAGCACGAAAATGGTCCGGGCGTCGAGATTCCGCATGGAGGCCAGAATCCAGAACACGCCCGAGGCGACCAACATGGCCGCGCAACTGAGGAAATTGTTGGCGGCCCAGATCGAGCCGCGGACCCGATACGGGCTGCATCGCTGTAGAAACGCTTGCAGCGGTACGTTGAACAGCCCTCCGCCGATCCCCAGCCCGAGCAGACAGATCAAGGGCCACCAGTAGGCGGCGTGCAAAGGATTGCCGACCGGCGTGGGCAGGAAGAACATCAGCAGACTTCCGGCGGAAATTGCCGCCGCGCCTAGCGGCAGCAGGCCCAGTTCGATTCTTCGTCTCGACCAGATGCCCGCCAGGAAGCTTCCCAGCCCCGTACCGAAGACCATCACGCCGAGCATGACGCCGATGTAGACTCGGGGCTTCTCCCCGGCGATCTCTTCGCTGCCGAACAGGTCGAGGTTGGCTTGGGCCAAGCTGCCCAGCGACCAGAAGAACGCCACCCCCAACGCCGCGCGAAGCAGCGGTCCGTTGGATGCCAGAAGCATCAGATCGCGGTAGGTTTGCCGGGGCGCGTTCAACGGGAATTTTCGACTCGGATCGGCGCCGGGCCGCGACTTGATCAGCAGGCTGGCCGACCACCCCATGACGCCGACCGCCAACAGGGCCGCCGCCGAAATCCACCAGCGATATTGACCCGGCGCCAGCGATGCGTCGCCGGGCAGCGTGGTCACCTGCGACAGCACATTGCCGGCCACCACGCCCAACACGATCCCCAACACGGTCACCAGCCCCATCAGGCCGTTGGCCGCCGAAATCCGGTCCGAGGAGACCATCTCGGGGATACTTCCGTACTTCGACGGTCCGCTCAGCGCGGCCTGGGTGCTCATCACCGCGAGCAAGAAGTAGAGCAGCCAGAGTTGCCCCCAGACGATGGCCCCCACGCCGAAGGCGACGATGAGGATTTCCGAGAAGCGACACCCGACGATGACGTTCCGCTTGCTGAACCGGTCGGCCAGGTAACCGGCCGGTGCGGCAAACAGGAGGAACGGCAGAACCGAGAAGGCCAGGCCGAGGGCCACGGCCGTCGAATCATGCTCCGGCCCGGCGAGAAACTTGGCCAGCGGAAGCATCAGCCAGCGAAACATGTTGTCGTTGGCCGACGACAGAAACTGGGCCGCCAGCAAGGCCACGAAGCTCCGCGAACCCAGGCCTTCGCGATCATTCTCCCCGCGAACCCCGTCGGCCGTCCATGCCGCTGATACCGTCGTCGTCATCCGCAACCCTTTGACCGGGAAGAACTCGCAAGCCGTGCCGTGAAGACCTGGATTCTACCATTGTCGGCCCGGCGATGCACCCGGCCTATCAAAAATCCCGCGATTGGCCCTCCAGCGATTGCAGGCGGTCGGAGAGGTTTTCCAGCCGCGTGGTCAGCACGTGGATCACGCGGCCCTGACGCTGTAAACGGCCACTGGCCAGGAGGACCGTCGCGCCGAGGGCCGCGCGGCGATAGCGGCGCCAGATGTCGGGGCGGATGATCAGATTGGCCTGGCCCGTCTCGTCTTCGAGCGTTACAAACGTAATCCCTTTGGCCGTGCCGGGCCGCTGACGCACCAGCACGACGCCGGCCGTGCGGACCGGTTTGCCGTTGGGCCAACTTTTCAGCCGATCCGCCGGCACCGCACCGAGGGCGTCCAAGTGCTCGCGGAGAAACTCCATCGGATGCGCCGATAGCGACAAACCCGTCGCCCGGTAGTCGGCCAAGACGTCCTCGACCGCCGAGGTGGCCGGTAGTTGCAGGGGCCGATCCTCGGGCGGATCGAGCCCGTCGAACAAGGGCCGCTCCTCGTTGCATTGGCCCAAGGCCTGCCAAAGCGCGCCGCGTCGATCACCGGCCAGCGAGCCGAACGCATCCGCATCAGCCAGCCGGGTGATCGTCGCCTGGCCCAATCGCGTTCGCCGGGAGAAATCCTCGACCGAGCGAAACGGCCGAGCGCCGCGGGCCGCGACGATCTTCTCGCCATGCGCAACCGGCAGGCCATGCACCATGCAAAAGCCCAGTCGCAGCGCCGGTGGCGAGCCCTCCAGCGTGCAATCCCAGTGGCTTGCGTTGATCTCCACCGGAAGCACCTCGACACCGTGCTCCCGGGCGTTGCGAACCAATTGGGCCGGAGCGTAAAACCCCATCGGCTGGCTGTTGAGCAGGGCCGCGGTGAAGGCGGCCGGATAGTGGTGTTTCAGCCAGGCCGACACGTAGACCAACAGGGCAAAACTGGCGGCGTGCGACTCGGGAAACCCGTAATCGCCGAACCCGCGGATCTGCCGAAACACGGCCTCGGCGTATTCATCCGACAGCCCAGTGGCCCGCATCCCGCGGATCAGCTTCTCGTGAAAGGCGTCGATCACCCCGGGCCGTCGCCAGGCGCCCATCGCGCGGCGAAGTTGGTCGGCCTCGCCGGGCGTGAAACCCGCGGCCACCACGGCCAGCCGCATCGCCTGCTCCTGAAACAGCGGCACGCCGAGCGTCTTCTCCAACACCCGGCGGATCGCGTCGTTGGGATACGCGACCGGCTCGTCGCCGTTGCGCCGCCGCAGATAGGGGTGGACCATATTGCCCTGGATCGGCCCGGGGCGCACGATGGCCACTTCGATCACCAGATCGTAAAAACATCGCGGACGCAGCCGTGGGAGCATGCTCATCTGGGCGCGGCTTTCGATCTGGAACACGCCCATCGTGTCGGCCCGGCAGATCATGTCGTACACGCGGCGGTCATCGGCCGGGACATTGGCCAGCGTCAGCCGGCGGTCGTGATGTCGCTGGACCAAATCGAAACAGCGGTGGATGGCCGACAGCATTCCCAACGCCAGGCAGTCGACTTTGAGGATCCCCAACTCGTCCAGGTCGTCTTTGTTCCACTGGATGACGGTCCGGTCGGGCATGGCCGCGTTTTCGATCGGCACCATTTCGCACAGCGGCCCCCGGGTCATCACCATGCCGCCGGTGTGCTGCGAGAGATGGCGGGGGAAGCCAACCAGTTGATCCACCAACTCGACCAGTTGCCGGCCCGAGTGCGACTGCGGATCGATGCCCGCCTCGCGGCAGCGGCGGTCCAACTCGGGCTCGCCGTGGAAATGTTCGATACTCTTGGCCAGCCGGTCGACCCGATCCAGCGAGAACCCCAACGCCTTGCCCACGTCGCGCACGGCCGACCGAGGGCGATAGGTAATCACCTCGGCGGTCATGCCGGCCCGATCACGGCCGTATTTTTCGTACAGATATTGCAGCACCTCTTCGCGCCGCTGGTGCTCGAAATCGACGTCGATATCCGGCGCCTCGTCGCGCTCGCGGCTGACGAACCGCTCGAAGAGCACGTCGGCATGTTCCGGGTCGACGGCCGTGATGCCCAGGCAATAGCAGACGGCCGAGTTGGCCGCCGAACCACGCCCCTGGCAGAGAATTTTCCGACTCCGGGCGAAGCGGACCAAGTCCCATACGGTAAGAAAATACGCTTCGTAGTGCAACTCGCCGATCAGTTGCAGCTCGTGCTCCAGCAGCTTACGCACCTTGACCGGGATACCCTGTGGATAACGTTTCTTCGCGCCGGCTTGGGTCAACCGGGTGAGATACTCCCGCGGCGTTTCGCCCGGCGGAGCCAGTTCCTCGGGATATTCGTACCGCAACTGGTCGAGCGAAAACGTACAGCGGTCGGCGATCTCGACCGTGCGGCGGATCGCCTCGGGACACCGCGCAAACCGAGCGGTCATCTCCTCGACCGGCTTCATGTGCCGCTGGGCATTGGGGAAGAGGGTCGAAAAAGGGGTCAGGACCCTTTTGCCGGAACGGCCCGGAGGGTGCTTCGCACAAAAGGGTCCTGAC
>JABMRP010000265.1 GCA_013202535.1 Planctomycetota bacterium | reverse complement strand
TTCGCAGCCAGATGGCCGGTAAGCTGCCGGTGGAGATCCGCTACTTCACCAGCGGCATCACCTGGAAGGCCGACTACGTGGGCGTGGCCAACGGCGACGAGACCAAGCTGGCGCTGACCGGCTACATCCGCGTCGAAAACAACTCGGGCGAACTCTACGACAACGCCCAGACGCGGCTCGTGGTGGGCACGATCAATCTGGTCGAGAAGATCGCCGCCCTGGCCACCCGACCGGCACCCGGACCGGGCGAAACGAACTCCCGCTACTGGTCGCTCGAGGCAGGCGGTCGGGCAACGGTCCGTAGCGGGTTCGATTCATCGGTGAAACTGGCCGAGGGGCTGAGCGTCGGCGGGGGAGCAATCACCATGGAACTGAAGAAGGTCGTCAAGCAGGGGCTCTCCGAGTATTTCCTATTCTCGATCGAAGGCCGCGAGGACATCAAGAACCAGGAGCCCAAGCGGCTGGTGGCCTTGAAAGTGGCCGAGGTGCCGCTGGAATGCATCTACAAGCTGACCGACCGCGACGGCGGTACGCAGTTTGCCAAGTACTACCGCTTCAAGAACGTCAAGATCACCGAGGAGGACGGCACCGAGAAGAAGCTGCCCGACATGGAGAACCTCGGTCTTTCGCCTCTGCCCGACGGCAACGTGCGGTTGTTCTCCGAATACGCCAACAAGGACCTCGCCTACGTCGGCGGGACGACGACCAAGTACGTGCCCATCGGCGACCGGATCGAGGTGCAAGTCGGCCGCGACGCCGATATCACCGTCGCCCGGCGGATCAAGGACCGGCGGATCACGGGCGTTGTCGCCCGGCAGTACAAGCGGCGAGTCGACAACACCTGGATGCACTACTACGACCTGATCGACTACGACGAGACGATCACCTACGAAGAGGAGATCATCTCGGGCAAACCGGTCGACGTGAAAACCGAACTCGAACGCCACTTCGACGCCGACGTCGTCCTCTGGGGGACCGACGGCAAACCGGCCGACTGGGAAAGTAACGAACCGGGCGCCTACGTCGATCTGCACTCGCTCAACGGCCGCGTCGAACGGGTCGACCAGAACCACGTCAAGTACTTTCTCGATCTGACTCCCGGCGAGAAACGCACCGTCACCTACACCGTGACCTACAAGCGTCGCAAGGTGGGGCCGGAACTCAATACCGAGCGGCGACGCGAGGCGTTGTGAGGGGGTAGCGATTCGGGGGTAGCGATTAGTCTGAGTAGGGTGCGTCTGGACGCACCATGATGGAAAGCAACACGCAAATGGTGCGTCCAGACGCACCCTACGGCTCTCAACGGGTTATTCCCGGAACCTTCACCACGCGCACGAACGAAACGGTCGCGTCGGCGTCCTTCGCTTCGATGTGGAAGTCGAACTGCGCGCCGGTGGCGGGGAAATGGGCGTCGGCGAGGTGGAACGTCGCCGTCCTTACCTTGCCCGAAGCATGCGACGGCAGTTCGCGACGCCCGGGCGTTCCGTCTCCTCGGGTGTAAACCAGCGTCCACCTGCCTCGGGCCAGATCGTGGTAGGTGATCTTGATTGCCACGCGATGCGGACCGCCGGCCAGAAACCGGTCGTCCAGCGCGAAACCCATGCGCCCGTTGCCGCCGGCCAGATTGGTACGCCGGGCGATGTAGTCGAACTTGTGGCCCGGCGGGACCATCCACATCATCTCGTGTTGCGTGGCCACGATTGCTGGTTCGGTGCGATAGCCGTCGCGATCTCGCTGGATTAGCCATCGCTCGAAATTACGAATCGGCGTCGTCTTGCTCTGCTTGCCCGCGGCCGAGCCACGCACGGTGCTCTGGCGCAAGTAGCAAAACGCGTCGGGTGCGTTGTTCACGTTACGCCCCAGCGCCAGGCTCATATAGGCCGTCAGCGCGGGGTCCATGTCGACCGAGGACGACGACATCCAAAGGTAGTTGCGGCGCATTTGCAGCGTGCGGATCATCGACTCGTGATAGCGATACGCATGGGTCTCGATCGGTCCGAAGCGGCCGGTCCAGTAACGCCCGTACTCCTCGTTTTCGTCGCCAAAGCTGCGGCCCTCGGCGATGGGAGGGCACGTTTCGTCGACCAGCAGATACCCTTCGTCGTCGACACGTTGCCCGAGCGAGGGGTTGTGGAGATGGTAGAGATAATTCTCCACAAACCCGCATCGCTGGCCCATGCCCAGGTCGTACGCGTGGCGGATGACCCGCGCGCCCATGCCTCGGTAGTCGAGCTTTCCGCCGCCTCCGTCGCTGCCGGCCCCCACCCAGGCCAGCTTGTGCTCGGCCCCCTTGAATGCCCCAGCCCAGGCGTCGAGCCGCTGGCGGAGGCATTTCTCCAGCACCTCCGGCGTGAGGCCGACGTGCTCTTCGCACCAGATGCCGACGTCGCGCGGGATGTACATCTCCTCGCCCCAACTCTTGGAGATCGCCCCGACGTAAACGATCCGCAGGCCTTCGATCCGCGGGATGCCGCTGGAACCCAACGCTTCGATCACGCGAAGATAACGCCGGTGGTAGCGCTCGTCCCAGATCGGATAGTTGAACAATTGAAATCGGCCCTCCACCGAGGTCATGTCGATCAGCGGGATGTTGTATTTTTCCAGCCAATCGGGCGCCACGCCCCTGGACTGCTCCTTGCCCACGCGACGGCCGACGGTGGCGTAGAAATGGAACCGATATCCGGTAATCCCCTCGGGCGGGTTTTCGAGTTTCTGGCGCAATGCGTCGAACTCGAAGCGCCCCTCTTCCGGCTCGACGTCGCGCCAATAGACGGCGATGTCGAGCAGCTTATTGCCCGGAAAGCTGCGCCGCTCGCGCCCCGAGAAGATGAGCCCCGAGTTGCCCACGGGCTCGATCCCCGGCGGCAGCGACCAATCCCAACCTTCGACCACGTCGTCCTCGCCGCGCCAAGGCATCAAGGGCACGACGCCTTCGGCATGGGGTGACGGATCTAATGCCGCGGAGCGAACCAGATGATGGTTCAACACCTGTTGCGGCGTGGCCGGGTTCAGATCGATCGGCGGACGATCGGCAGCGGGCGCGATGCGGCACAAGAACACGCAGAAGCAGGCCATGAGAAGATGTTGACGCATTGAGTCCCCCTTGGCCGTTCAGCCCGTTGAAAAAGTTGCCTGGGTGCCTGGGGTGCTGAAATCATGGGTTTGCGGATCACGAGTCAATATACCGAAACCGGCCGGGAATTGCCAAACCGTTGCGTGCCGGGCCGATAAGCAACGAGAAATCGTCCGACTGCACAAAGTGTCCACTGGGCGGATCTCCCGGCACGGCACGGGCGAGCGTCCTGTCCGCACGATCTCGGGCGGATAATGGAGCAATCGTTCATCGCAAGTTCACAAGGTGGCAGAAAGGGAGGATCCTTCGACATGGCCAGCAAGAGAGAGCATTGCCCGGAATGTGGAGAAACGGTCGAGTCGGTCAATCGGCGCGACTTTCTGACCAGGGCCGGCTTGGGCGCGGCGGCCGTGATGGCCGGCCCGGTCGTGGCCCCGTCGCTGGCCTTGGCAGCGGCGAGCAAACCGGCGAAAACACCCGAGACGATCGTCGGGCTGCTCCACGAGTCGCTTTCGGCGGCGCAGAAGAAGGCGGTCTGCTTCGCGTGGGATCACGTCGACGCCCGTCGGGGACTCCTGCGGCAGTTCATCGCGGCCAATTGGCGGATCACCGAGCACCCGATCCATAGCGACTTCTACACCGCCGAACAGCAGCATCTCATTCGCCAGATCTTCGAGGGCATCATCGCGCCCGACTGGCACGAACGGCTCGACAAGCAGATGACCGACGACGACGATGGATTCGGCACGCAGCAGCGCATTGCCATTTTCGGAAGACCGGGCCAGGAGAAATTTCAATTCGTGCTCTCCGGGCGGCATCTGACCGTGCGTTGCGACGGCAACTCGGCCGAACATCTGGCCTTCGGCGGTCCGATCGTCTACGGACACGCCGCACAGGGATTCAACGAGAAGCCCAACCACCCGGGCAACGTCTTCTGGCATCAGGCCGAAGCGGCCAACAATGTTTACAAGATGCTCGACGGCCGGCAGCGCAAGCTGGCGTTGCTCGACGAGGCGCCGCCCGAGAGCCAGATCGCCTTCCGAAAAGCGGGCGAGCGGCTCCAGGGAATCCCGCTGAGTGAGCTGTCGGGCGATCAGAAAGAGCACGTCGAGGACGTGTTGCGAAAACTGGTCGAACCTTACCGGCAGTCGGATCGCGACGAGGTGGCGGCCTGCCTCAAAGCCCAGGGCGGTCTGGACCGGTGCCATCTGGCCTTCTACCGCGACGGCGACTTGGGCGACGACGGCGTATGGGACATCTGGCGGCTGGAAGGTCCCGCCTTCGTCTGGCACTTCCGCGGAAGTCCACATGTTCATACCTGGGTCCACGTGGCCGCGGCGCCGTAGATTTTGCCGTGCGCCTCGTCTAAGGAGTTTAGCCCCGGCACTTGGGAGGATGGCAATACTCAAAGCATCCGCTCAGTTGGACACCCCGAATAGGACTCGTTATAGTGATCCCGACGGTGTCGCGAGTCACTGACCGGCGAATCCAGCTACGGGAGAAGTGTCATGAACCGCAGATTACTGGCCACGATTCTTGCGATTCTCTCCGCCGGTGCATGGGCCGGGCAAACCGCCGAGGGAGTCGATCCGGGCGTTCCGTTGGTCCGTGTCGGCGTGAAGGCCGGTCAGACGCCGGTGAAGCTGCTGGGCAATATCAAGCAGGGCGACGACGGCACGCTCAATCTGCCCGCCGGTGGTCCGTGGGGTTGGATCGCCGTGGGGGCCGATGGCAAGCCGCTGCGGTCGTTGGAAGGCTTGAAGTCGCTGACGATTTGCGGTTGGGCCCGCCCGGTGAGCCTCGATACGGGCCAGGGCGGCAACCGCATCGCCTTCAACCTGAACTACAATCGGGCCGGGTTCGATCTGGTACATCAGCGGGACGGCCGGCTCCGGTTGGCGGTCAATGAGTGGCCGGACCAAGTGCGAAACAATTCGTCGCCGGGCAAACTTGGCGTGGGCCGGTGGACGTTCTTTGCCGTGAGCTACGACGGCACGAAACCGTCGAACAACGTTCGCTGGTACTTCGGCGATCCGAAGATGCCGGCCGAGGCGGACCGCACGACGTCGTATGGCGCCGGACCAACCGGCACGGGCAGCGGCCTGTTGACGATCGGCAACTACAACCCGACGATCCACCGTCACGGCACCGACCGCCAGTTTCGCGGCCAACTCCACGCCGTGCAGATCTTCGGCAGCCGTACCGGCACGGACGGCGCTTTGAATCTTGAAACGCTGCGAACAATCCAAACCGGCGCCGCGCCTAACTTCGCGGCTGCCATCCCCGCCGAGTTGACCCGACTCGCACCGGCGGCACCGGCTTTCCGTTTGACCGACGCGGCCGTCACCGGCCTCGACGTCCCGATGCCGCCGCCCGGCACGCGACCGCGCATCATCGCCACGACCGACGGCGAGATTGACGACCGCTGCTCGATGGTCCGGTTCCTCCTCTACGCCAACGAATGGGACATCGAGGGGATCATCCATTGCAGTTCGAAGTTTCATTGGAAAGGCGACGGCGAGAATATCAAACGCCACAACTGGGCCGACGAAGTATGGCTCGACCGGCAGATCGACCTGTACGAAAAGGTCTATCCCAAGCTGTCGACGCACGCCGAAGGATTCCCCACGGCCGATGCACTGCGGAAGCTCGTTTACACGGGCAACGTGGCCAACGTCGGCGACATGAGCCACGATACGCCCGGCTCGGATCGGATCGTCGAGATTCTCCTGGACGACCGTCCGGGGCCGGTCTACCTTCAGGCTTGGGGCGGTACGAACACAATCGCTCGGGCGCTGTGGAAGATTCAACACGAACACCCCGATCAGATGGATAAGGTCTCGCGCAAGGCGATTGTTTACATCATCCTCGACCAGGACAAGACGTTCCGCCAGTACATCGAGCCCAACTGGCCCAAGCTTCAGGTGCTGGGTAGTTTTCGGCAATTCGCGTGCATCGCGTACGCCTGGGCGAAGAAGATCCCGCCGCCGGAGAAGGGCTATTTCGAGCGGCCGTGGATGGAGCAGCACATCCTCCAAGGGCACGGTCCGCTCTGTGCGATCTACGAGCATCAGGGCGGGGCGTTTCGGTCCGAGGGTGATTCGCCCTCGTTCATGCACCAGATCGACGTCGGCCTGCGGAGCCTCGAACACCCGGGCTGGGGCGGCTGGGGTGGCCGGTTCATCCAGGAGCGATCGGGCGGCAGCACATGGCGCGGCGCGCGCGACGCCGGCAACCTCGACAAGCCAATCTGGCGCTTTGCCGAAGCGTTTCAAAACGACTGGGCCGCCCGGGCCGACTGGTGCGTGAAGAACCGCGACGAGGCCAACCATCCGCCGCGAGCCGTCATCGCCGGATCGCTGGATCGGAGCGTGCAGCCCGGGCAGAAGGTGACCCTCAGCGCCGCCGGCTCGACGGATCCCGACGGCGACCGGCTTTCGTACAAGTGGTGGCAATACACTGATGTCGACACGGCCACGCCGATCGACATCACCGGCGCCGCCAGCCCCGCCGCCAGCTTCGTCGTACCCGACGAACCGGGCAAGACAATTCACGTCATCCTCGAAGTGACCGACGCCGGCACCCCGCCGCTGACGCGCTTCCGGCGGATCGTGTTTACGGTTGCCAAGGGCTCCGACTGACGGCACGTCTCTCGGTTCTTCGGAAGTATCGCGGTTCAAGGAACCAATTTGCAGCGGCAGACGTCCAAATAGGGCCGTTTACGGTCCGTGTCCGCCCAGTTGCCGTGGCTCCGGTGGTGTGGGATAATGCCCTTGTCATAGTAACCCGAAGCGTAAGCGAGGGAACTCG
>JABMRP010000264.1 GCA_013202535.1 Planctomycetota bacterium | reverse complement strand
CCCTCGGCGTGTCCTCGAATTCCACGGCACCCGGGTTCTGGTTGCCGGCGAGATCGCCCGTGTGCCATCCGAAAAGATAGCCCGCGGCCACTTCATCGCTGCCCTGGACCACCTCGAAGGGGAAGCTCTGCAGGCCGGTTCCGGCGTTGGTTTGGGTCTTGCCGATGCCGGTCAACTCGTAGGCCTTGTCGGTGATCTTGAAGATCAGCGGGGTAACAAGGTGCCCCTGCTGCGCGGCGCCGTTGTCGTTGTAGAAGCTCCACGTGTCGAGTCGGTAGCCGCCGTCGACAAACTCCTGCGGGAAGCCGCCCAGTTCGGACACGATCCAGACAACTCCCGCGGCACTGTCGACCGTCTGACGCGATTTGAGTCCTTGGCGTGTTCCCACAACCCCCGGCTCCGGCGGGGCGGGCATGATGCTGCGCGCCGCGGCGATGAGTTGCTTCCGCACTCCGTCGGCCATCGCCTCTTCCTGCTCTTTGGTCGCGCCTCGCAGGCCGAGCGTCGTAATCGCGTCGCCGCTGCCCTCGTACAGACTGTACACTCCGGTGGCCGTGGTGGTCACCTGGTTGGAGCCCGATTCCGGCCAGCCGTCGATCACCCGGGCCAGCAACAGGGGCCTGGGGGCAAGGGCCGCGAAGCAGTAGTCGAGGTCGGTTTTGGCCAAAATGCCCGGCATGTAGGGCATGGTATGGGCGCATCGCATCAGATTGGGAGTCACCTTCTCGGCCCAATCGCGGACCGTGGTCACGTCGATCGCCGCCACGCCGGCGATGCCCGGTTCGAGCAGGGCGGCCAGACAGGCGTCGATCCCGCCAAGCCCCGACCCTGCGGCGGTGATCCGGTCGGTGTCGACCTCCTTGCGGCTGGCCAGATATCGATAGGCGGCCAGATTGTCGGCCACGCGCAGGGCCAAGGGAGACAGCTCGGCGGAGTCGGCCGCATTGTAGAAACTCGACAGATCCGGCCCGTAGAAACCGACCGGACCCGATACGGCCGGCCGCCGGCTCGCCGTGTGGGTCGAAGCATGTTCGGGAACGATGACCCAATATCCGCGCGTCGCCAGCGCCCGAGCGGCGTCGGCAATCGTCGTGTCGTTGATACATTGCCCCCGATCGTGCGAGAGAACGATCGAGGCACATCCCTGCCGCGGACCGGCAGTCGCATGGAGCAGCACGGCCGGGCACATGATCGGGCCGTCCAGCGAAAGATCGATCGATTCGATCACCAACTCGCCCTTTTCCTCAACGGATCGAACCACGCTCTCGCCCGGTTTCATGCTTTGCAGATTACACGTCGCGGCGAGCCACTCGACGAGACCTTCTCGATACGTTTTCCAATCCGACACGGACGCACACTCCGCGGGCAGAGCCTCGGCCTGCTGGGCAATCCGCCGGATGAAGTAGTTGAGCATCTTGAAATCCGGATCCTCCGGTTCGCCACACGCCGCCGGCGCCGCGTCGGAGGATACCGCCGACTTGTTCTTCTGCTCGATCCACTCGACCACGCCGTCGCCCAAATCGGCGAAATCCGCCGCCCCGCCGACGGGCACGGTGTACTGAAATCGCTTTTCCAACGCCGCGGCCAGTTTCGCCGCTTCGGCCCCTTTGCCCAGTCCGGCCAGACCGATACGTCCCGGATCGACGTCGGCGCGCGTGAGCAGATAGTCCAGTCCGCGCAAGGCGTCGAACACCCGGATGCTTCGGACCGAAGTTCCCGTGAGCGATCCCAACGCGTCGAGCCCGGCGTACGGCGCCTGCCGCTTGCCGATATGCGGATCGTCGATGAACAGCACAAGAAAGCCCTTGCGAGCCATCTCGAAGACAAACGGCTTGTAACAGATTTGGGTGTAATGGCCCAGCCAGTCGGGCGCTATAACAATGGCCGGCAGTCGCCCGGTCGCCTCTTTGCTCCGCACGACGTTAGCCGAAACGTATGCTCGCTCGGCCCAGAGATAGCCCACCTGCTCGATGATCAGATCGTCGCGCTGCTGCCGGTCGAGCACGGCCGCCCGCATCGGCTCGCGCTCGGGCAGACCGAGCGACGGGGGCGTGTCGGCGGGAGTCGCCGCCATGCGTGCGGCACGTTCGGCCAGGTATTGAGTAACGCTGACCGGCTCTTCCGCCCGGCAGACCATCGGCAAACCGGCGACCAGACCGATGAAAAAGAGAACAGAAACGGCCGAGAGGACAACGGCGGATCGTCTGAGCATGATAAGGGGTCCTTTTCTGATGGGTCGATGTTTCGCTCCGGCGCTAGCACCGGGCACGACACGTTCGATCGGCTTTGCCCGTCAATGTAGGCCATGGGCGGGAAAACCGCAAGGATCGGCCCGTGCTCGATGCTGGACAGCCCCTCGCATGGCGGATAGCGTGAGTGTCGGGCGCTCCAGTTTTCGCCCGCCCGCCGCTACGCTTACGAATGTCCTCGACGAGGAACCGATGGGAAGGCAGAAGGGACGATCATGGAACGGCTGCTGATGTTCATCGGGATAATCGTTGGCGGCTACGCCGGCTGGTACCTCGGTGACTATTGTGGCTTCGGGCTGATGGGAGACTTCCTGCTCAGTTCCCTGGGGAGTGCGGTCGGCATCTATGTCGCGTGGCGGATCCTGCGGGACTTTCTGGGTTGAGGGCCATGTCCGAAAACCGGGGACACTGGCGTATGTTGTGATGCGGAATAGCTGACGGTCCCGCTTCCCCCGCTTTCTTCGGAAAACGAAAACCGCCGTGGCTGGCAACCACGGCGGTTCGTCTGACTGTGGGAAATTGTCGCGGCTATACGGCCCGCTTTCGACGTCGCCATGCAATCGCTAAACCCATGAGGCCCATGCTGATAAGGGCCGCGTAGGTGGAGGGTTCGGGGATGGGACTGAACGTCCAATTCAGGATGTCGTGAGTCTCGTACTGTGCGCCCGTACCACCGGTAAAACCAACGAAGGCCGTTCCCGTAGCGAGATCCAATTGATCGTCCAGGTCCACGGCCACGGCAATCTTCGGGGTCACAAGGTCATCCATCCAGATAGTCATCGTCCCAGGCACGTAGAGGATTCTGACCGTGTGTGAAGCCTCCGAGGGTAAAGCCTCCGACAGGTTCGGGATGCTGGAATTCCAGCCAATAGAATAAACGCCTTCCTCATGGCTATTTGGCCCCCCGGCGGCTGGGTTCGTGTGAACGCTGATATGATTGCCGTTGGGATCGCCACTGTTCGAGTTGTCAAACGTGTCAAACTCTACCGCTATGCTATTCGTGATACCGTCAAAGTGGTTACCGAGGTTCCCTCCGATTGCGTCAACACCCATGTTCTGAATAAGAAAGGCAAAACCGTCCGCGCCTGTGTTGCCAGTAGCAGTGGGTACCTCGATACGGAAATCGAACGTCGTTTCAAAACCTCCCGCAACCGGTTGCTTGGTCGAATACCATGCGGCCCCGACTTGCCACATGCTCGCGGGATTGAGTCGTAATGCAGTGCCAAATACGGTGGGTGGCGGGGTGGTGGGTAGCGTCGTTTTCCCGACTAGGTTCAGTCCGTCCGTCGAACTGAAATCGCTGTACGTGAACCCATCGGCCTCAACCCGGTTCGCGCTGCCGAGTATCGACATGGCTATCAGCACCGCCGCCAACTTGCGAACAGACACGGCATTCTCCCTGTTGTACGATCCCAGTCTTCGTGACCCCGATTGTGGCAAGATCCTCTGTGGCCAGAGTAAGGGTTTCACCGAAACCACCCTTCCACTCTCATCACTACGGAACCTGTTGTCAATGATTTTTCCTGGGGCGCCTCTGAAAAACCCGAAATTGCGCCAACCCGCAAGAATGTTGCGCAGGGCGAAAAAGCCAGGTTTGGCTGGTGAAAATAACGTGGCCACACCCAGACCATGTACGCCCCACCAGAAGACCCCACCGACCCCTATTCCTCCTCCGCCCACCACCTCACGCCTTCAACCCCGACAAATCGATCTCGATTCGCTGTCCTTCGTCGATCAGTTCCTTCATCGACATCCGCGTGCGACGCCGGGCCGCCTCGCGAGCGAGGATCGTGGCCAGGGTGCTGTTGACCGACGGCTCGACGGTCGGGTTGGAGAAGTCTTTGCCGACGATGCTCTTGTGAAAGGTCATGATGTTGCGCATCGCGCCGACCTGGTAGAGTCCGCTGATTTCGCCGCCCTCGTAGGGAGACGAACCACCGCGGACCAGGGCACCTCCCGTGTATCCGATCTCGGCCGTTCCCTTTCGGCCCACCGCCACGCAGCGGACGTGGAACGGATAGCTGATGTGCGAACCGGAGTGGTTCATCACCGTGCCGTCGGCAAACTCGAAGGAGATGGAGTAGATGTCGCGACTGTCGCCGTGTGGATTGGCGCGTCCGATCGCCGACATGCCCGTGGCGGCAATGGGCCGCTGGCCGGCGATCCACAGCCCTCCGTCGACCGCGTGAATGCAGGCGTTGACGTGGTAGCT
>JABMRP010000263.1 GCA_013202535.1 Planctomycetota bacterium | reverse complement strand
TTTCGCCTCTGGCATCCTATCCTCCATGGCTCAAGCCAAAGCGGATAGGATGCCATCAGGCACGCCATGAGGAAAGACGTAATTGTCGTTTCTTGAAAGATGTAGTTGTCGCTATACAAAAGCGGTGGCAACCGGTCCAAGATCTCGCCTTGGGGTTGACACACGCGCCCGCCCAACGAAAAGAGCCCCGCCGACCCGAGGGGTGGCGGGGCTCGTTGGGGATGCTTCGCGCCGTGGTACGGCTAGCGAGGCCCGCGCCGGCGGCGGAGAGTCAGGACGGCCATCCCCAGCAGGCCGAGCGTGGCCAGGGCGAAGGTGGACGGTTCGGGCACGGCCGCCGACATGTGCGACAAGACGTCGCTCTCGTTGAAGGCCCAGTTGTACAGCGAGATTTCGTCGATCATGCCGTTGAAGTAGCGACCGGAGTAGCTCTTCCCGAGCCGCCCGATCCCCAGATCCAGATCGAAATCGATCGTCGTCGCATTGCTGGCGGTTCCGGCCAGATCGCCGTCGAGGTAGAGCCGCATCTCGTCGAGGTCCCCGTCCTTGACGGCGACGAGGTGATGCCATTGGTCGACGTCGTAGGGATTGGCTCCGGCGTCGGTGTAGATGTCGGTGCCGCCTCCGCCGCCTGCCGGCGCCCGGTGAAGGAATCGCAGCCGGCCGTCACTTTCGGTTTCCAACAAGATGGCGTGATTGTTGGTGCCCGCCGCGGTGAACCCGAGCAGATCTCCTTGGTGGCGATCGTCGGCATTGAACCATAGTTCGATGGAGTAACTCCCGTCGGCTCCGATGAAGTCGGCGTCGTCAATGGATTCGTTGATGCCGATGTAGTCGTTGCTGCCGTCGAAGGTGGCGACGCGATTGTCGACGTCGTACATCAGAGCCCGCGAGTTGCCCCGAGCGACCTCGTTCTGGTACGTGCCCGTGTGGCCGTTGCCGGAGAAATCGGCTGCCAGATTCGCGCCGGCGACGCCGGTCTCTTCCAGCCGCCAGTAGGCGACGGGATTGTCGGCGAGGATGGCATTGGTGGCAGCGGTCGCGACGGTCGGCGAGATGCCCCGTTTCCGCATCATGTCGATGGCGTACGGAGTAAGGTCCTCGTCCCAGATAGCCACGTCGTCGATCGTCTGCTCGGCGAATTGGCTGGTGTTGTGCGTGGCGAGCATGAAGTTGCTCGTGTTCGAGGCGTTGCCCGTGCCGGTGACGTCGGAGGTTTCGGCCAGTAGCTGGCCGTCGCCGTAGAAGGAGATCTTGCCGGCGCCACGAACTCCGTGGAGCAGGTGCCACTGGTCATCCAGGCCCCAGCCGCTGGTGGGAGATTGCGGTTTGCGGTCGATCCCGCTGCCGCGGACGACGAAACCGAGCCGGTTGGTGTTCATCCAGCCGAGTCCCCACATGGGCGTGCCCCCGAACTTGGCGGCGAGCGTTCTGAACCAACCCCCGCTGGCGTCGGTCTTGACCCAAGCACTGGTGCTGAATGGAGTCGGGTTATTGGAACCGTCCAGGCCTCCGATGGCGTCGAGCGTGGCGTTGGTCGAGAAATTCGCGTACTCTTTGTCGCCGTCGTTGAAGTAAACGGCGTACCCGGTGCCATCGTGGCCGGCCACCCAATTACTGGCGTCGGTGTTGATCAGCGTTCCGCCGGGCCCTCCGGCAACGCCGTTGCTCACGGCGGTCCCGCTTCCTTCGTCCATAGCCCAGTACGAGACCAACTCGCCTCGCGCCGGCCGGCCGCCGACCATTCCGCTCACGGCCAGTGCGGCCAAAACCAACCATCTCACTTTGTGCGACAAAACCAATCCCCTGTGTCAAAGAACACGGCAAGGCGGTCCCAGACTTCCATGCGGAAGCGTGGCAGTTGGGATCGCCCGCCAAAATAGTGACGTACCGTCCGATACTTCCATTGTTGCCATTATGGCCAGAATCCCAGGCGAACGTCAAGCGTTTTGTCGGCCTCGCCCAATCCGGCGACGTCAAAGAAGCAATGAACCAGCAGCCCTTCCACCCTAAAGGCACGGAGTCGGGAGCCCCGCAGAAGGGGTGCGTTTTTCTCGCTCGGATCTGGAGTCTAGTCTTGCTGGGACGCTCAAAGAAGGGCTTGCACGCAAAAGGGGCCGGGAGTCTTTGTTCTTGACTCGGCCGGCTCGTCGCCTCGATCGATGCCCTGGGGCATACGCCCTGGTTCACCTTCGACGCGTTGGGACCGAAAAGAGCTGCGTCCCCTTTTCTTCCTCTTTTCTTCCTCCCTTTTCTTCCTCGTCCCCTTTTCTTCCTCCCCTTTCTTCCTCCGGGCGTGGGGCGTCGCGGCGTCAAGCGTTCTATTTACGAGATGACTCCGCACCTCGGCAAGAAGTATTCAAACCTCGCCCCCTGCGGGGAAGAGCAATTCGCGTGAGGCAAGGTAAGTGGCCATTTCCGCCGGTTGCACGCGAGAGTCCTTTGTGGTATAGTGGACATGTGTACATTGCACAAGCCGTTCCAGTCCACTACCGAGGACGGAGGATTTTCGATGCTTCCCGAGATTCCCGTTGAACAACTGGCGGCCGAACTCGACTCGATTGCCCTGGACACCCTCATGGCCGAGGGGGTCGAGCATCCCCCGGTCGATGCGTTCGAGATTGCCCGGAGCATGCGGCTGGCTGTTGCTTGGGACGATCGTCAGCAGGGTCGTGCCCGATGCGTGCGTCTGGGGCCCGGTGCTGGGGGGACGGGTCGGCCGGCGATTCTGCTGCGCCCCGACGACCGCCGCGAACGGCTGCAATGGGCGGTCGCCCACGAGATCGGCGAGCAACTGGCCCCGCGGATTTTCGGCCGACTGGGGATCGACGCGCGTGAGGCCGACCCGAACTGCCGCGAGCAACTGGCCAACCTGCTGGCCAGCCGCCTGCTCCTGCCCGGCCCGTGGTTTGCCGAAGACGGCACGGCTTGTGGCTGGGACTTGCGGGAGTTGAAGTCGCGCTATGCGACCGCCAGCCACGAACTGATCGCCCGGCGGATGCTCGATTGTTCCCCGCCGGTGATCATCACGATTTTCGACCAGGGGCAGGTAACCTTTCGCCGCAGCAATGTTCCCGGCCGCGTTCCCCCGCTTTCGGCCGGCGAAAAGGCATGTTGGCGCAAGGCCCATGACGCCGCCCACGACGCCGCCCACGATGGCGCCCGGCCGTCGGAGTCGGGCGACGGGCTGGGCGACATTCGCGCCTGGCCCGTCCACGAAGCGCAGTGGAAACGCGAAATCCTGCGAACGGAATTGGCCGACGTGTTCGTGTAGCTTACAGGAAGATCCACCCTGCAAGGCTTGAGAACCCTGCCTGTCGGCAGTAGTATGGTCCCGCGGATGCGCACCCGGTAACGCCCCGGTTCCACCTCACGGCAGTCGGGCAAGTGCTGTCGATGGAGAACATGATCATGCGGCGACGGTGGTTTCTCTTGTACTTGAGTTGGGCCTGTATCGCGCCGGCGCTGGACGCCGGAGAACTCTATCGGGAACGCTACCGGCCGCAGTTTCACTATACGGTCAAGAAGGGATGGATCAACGATCCCTGCGGGCTTGTATATCACGCCGGCGAGTACCACCTCTTCAACGATCACAATCCGTTTGGCAACGTGATCCCCGGCGATCTGGGAAACAAGAACAAGCCGCCTTCGCGATGGTCCCATGCGGTCAGCCACGATCTGGTGCATTGGCGGGAGATGCCCATCGCCATCCTGCCGGACAAGCTCGGGGCGATCTTCTCCGGCTCGGGGGTCGTCGACGTGGCCAATACGGCCGGGTTCGGCACTACCGACGAGAAGACACTCGTGCTGGTCTACACGTCGGCGGGGCGACCGTTCAGCCAGAGTATCTCCTACAGCAACGATCGGGGACGGACGTGGACACGGTACGAAGGCAATCCGGTTGTACCGAACCAGGGGCTGATGACCAGCGAACGCGATCCGAGGGTGTTTTGGTACGAGCCGACGCGAAAATGGGTCATGGTGCTGTATGTCAAACGGGGCGTGGCCCGGTTTTTCATCTCCGACGATCTCAAGAAGTGGACCCATGCGTCGGACTTTACCGACCGGCCGTTTCATGAGTGCCCGGACATGTTCGAGCTGCCCGTCGATGGGGACAAGACCAAGACGAAATGGATTTTGCACGACGCGCCGTTCAACTACTCGGTGGGCACGTTCGACGGTAAGAAGTTTACGCCCGAGGCGGG
>JABMRP010000262.1 GCA_013202535.1 Planctomycetota bacterium | reverse complement strand
CCGATCAAGTACGTACCCATCGGCGACAAGATCGAGTTGAACCTGGGCGTCGACCCGGAGGTGATCTTCGAGTTGGTTCCGGAGCGCGTCTGGCGCGACAATATCTGGATGCGGATCCACGGGGCGAGCGTTTACCGCAAGGTGGAGGGCGGTCAGGTCGAGATCGACGTTCGCAGCACGGTCGCCGGCTGGGACGATCATACGCTTTTCGTCCAGCGCGTGCGCAACTATACCGACGAGCCGATCGACCTGGAAGTGCGTCGGGCGTACCCCGGCCACACCGTCTTCCGCGGCAAGCTGCCGGCGGTAAACCACGACTATCGCACCGTGCAGTACACGACCCAAGTGAAGCCCGGCAAGAAGGTGGAGCTGCGGTACGAAATTCGCCAGCTTCAGGGTCGCAATAAGAAGCAGGACAACGTGACGATCAGCCTGTTGAAGTAATGCGATCTACTCCGGCCAGGGACGATCGTTGCGGACGTACTCTTCGCCGTCAAAGGCCGAGAAGAAGGCGTCGATCAGCGGATGCGCCACGGGGGTGCCGGCGGTGTCTTTCTCCAAACTGGTCTGGGCCGCGTATGTCGTGTTCGGCGCCCCGTCGACCAGCACGTGATACCACGGCTGGCTGCGATCCGGTTGCGTGGGATTCGATTCGTACCACTCCCGCGGCGCCTTGCAGATCGCATCCACGGCCACCACCACGCCCCGGTATCCGTATCGCTTGTGCTGCACGAGTTGACCGGGCCGAAAACGGGCCGGCGGATGAATCGGCGCAATCATGGCGGACCGTCCCCTGGGAAATAGCCACTACAAATGATACGGATGCCGCTGCGGCACGCCCAGCAAACGGTTCGCTTGATCGTCGCCGACCACTTGCTGCTTCACGCCGTCCCACTGGAGCTTGCGGCCCAGGCGATAGGAGATATTGCCCAGGTTGCACAGCGTTGCGATGCGATGACCGATCTCGATGTCCACGGCCGGTAGATAATCGGGTTCGCGAATCGCCTTGAACCAGTCGGCGGCGTGGTTCATGTTGAAGTCGTCGTAGGCGTCGATGCGGTACGGATCTTCACCGCCGGGCGGCAACTTGAACTCCATGGCCCGGGGCTCGGCCGGACGGTAGGCGCCTTCCCATTCGAGAACCAGATGGTCGCCGTTCTCGCCCCAGAAGACATTGCCGAACTCGCTCTTGCCCACTTTGTTGCCGGGCTGTCCCCAAGTCAGCGTCCAGTCGGGATCCGTGAAGTTGTAAACCACGTTCATGTCGATCGGACAATCCCAGAGCCCCATGGTCGGCGCCGTGCCGGTCGCCTCGACGGTATAGGAAACCTGGTGGTCGGCGTTCATGCACCACATAATCGTGCTGAACTGGTGCGCACCCCGATCGCGGATCTGCCCGCCGCCCGACTCCAACAGCCAACGAAACACGCCGTGCAGATACCGCTGGTTGTAAGGCCGCCAGGGCAGCGGACCAAGCCATAGATCCCAGTCCAATTGCGGCGGGGGATCGCCGTCGGCCACGGGGTTGTTGTCGACCGGGTTGGCATAGTGCCAGCAGGTCACCTTGCTCACTTTGCCGACAATGCCGTTGCGGATGGCCCGGCATGTGTAGTAGGCGCCCCAACCGGTTCGCCCCTGGGCACCGACCTGCACCTTGCGGTGGTTTCTCCTGGCGGCCGTGACCATCGCCTGGCCCTCCTCGACGGTGACCGAGGCCGGCTTCTCGACGTATACGTGTTTGCCCGACTCGCAGGCGTGGACCGTCTGCACGGCGTGCCAGTGGTCGGGCGTGGCAATGACCACCGCGTCGATGTCCTTTCGCTGGCAGATGTAGCGATAGTCGCGATAGGGCGTGGCGCCGACGGCCCGCTTGGCTGCGCTGGCCAGCCGTCCTTCGTCGACGTCGCAAACGGCCGCCACGCTGGTCAGGCCCATCTCCTGAAACTTGACCATCCGGCCCAGATGCCCGTTGCCCATGCCGCCGATGCCGATGTGTCCCACGACCAGCCGATCGTTGGCCCCCGGCTTTTCGTCCTGGGCCAGCACCCCCTCGGGAATGAAGTAGGGGATCGATGCCGCGGCGGCCGACGTGGCAAGAAAATCACGGCGACGGAGTTGATGACGGTCCTTCATGCGGGTTCTCCTCTCGAATGGAGCCTTCTCGACTTGGCGGATTTGCAACCGACAGGATATCGTACCGCCCGGGCCGGCACAAGCACTAAGCGGAGTTACTCGGCGTCCGGCCAAATCCGTACGGGCGCAATGCCGGAAATCGCTGGAGCCAGCGGAAGACGAGATACGGCACGAGCATGCCGGGGACCGTCAGCCAAGGTGGAAAACCGTCGATGTCCAGCCGATCGAGCACCAGCCGCATCACCAGCAGGTGCAGGGCCATGATGACCATCGACGCCCGGCCCATTTCGGCCAGAACGTATCGAACGGGCTCCACGCGAGAAAGCCACATCGACACCCGGATCGTCAAAACAATCAACGCCACCGGCACCACGAGATTCACCCCCGGCAGCCCGTAGGCCTTGGCGATCATGTCGTAATCGAAATCGAACCACTGCCGACTCCGGCAATAGACGGCCACTGCCGCGATCAGCGCGCAAGCCGCCACGACTCCCACCGGTATCGTTGACCGGTCGCCTTGCCGCCGGAAAACATGCCCCAGGGCGAAGAAAACGACCGCCATCAGCGTCACGTCGGCGGCCCAGGGAAACGGCACGTCGGCCGCCCAACGTCCGTCGGCCCATGCGGTCAGGTAACACAAACCCAGAACGCCCACCCACCACCATGTCCGTGGTGGCACATAGTGGCAGAGCACGTTGAAGAGCATTTGGGTCAGAAAAAGACAAGTGAAGAACCAGTAGACGACGAAGATTCCGTCAAGCATTTGCCCGCCAAACAGGGCGTGGCCGAACATCCGGCCGATCGTCGCTGTTCGCTCACCCGGTGGTCCCGTCGCCACGACGCCGATCACCTGGAAAGCCGTCAACGCGAAGACCAGCACAACATACGGCACGAGAAGTTGCCCGGCTTTGCGCCGTGCAAACGCCACAACCGGTTGACGACCGGAGAAAAGAAACCCGCTGAGAAAGAAAAACAGCGGCATGTGGAACCAGTAGATCAGCGGCTTCAGCCGATTGTCCGTATGCCCGGCGACGACGAGGAGGATTCCGAGTCCTCGGCAGACGTCGACCCAGGGAATCCGTCGATCCATCGCCGCGTTCCCCGGCCCCCTATTTCTGGCCGTTGCAGTTCTGGCCTTGCTGCGAGAAGGCCATCCCCTCGATCTCGACCAGCAGGTCCGGTCGGCAGACGTCGCCCACGGCGTAGATGATCGGCAGCTCGCCAAGCCGTTGCTGGCAAACCGCTCGGGTTTTCTCGAAATCTTCCTGTCGCTTGATGTAGACGCGTACCAGCGCCAGGTCGTCGAGCGTGGCTCCGATGCCGGGCGTTCCGTGGCGCCGGAAGTTGTCCTCGCCGATCAGGGCCGCGATATTGTCCAGCGTTTGTCCCGTCTGCCCTTCGATGTCCTCGATGAATTGGGTTTCCGATCCCGTGATGCTGGCCGTGCCCGAAACGAAGATTGTGGCACAATGCCCGTTGGTCACGGCCATGGCGCGGGCGAATTTCGGGCTCTTCCGTCCGTATTCTTTCCCGTAGTCGAAAGCCGACGTCTGGACCGGATTCTCCAGCGGCACGAGCTTCACGTCATCGCGGCTGGTTTCCAGGGCAATGCAACTCATCAGGATGCCGCGCCCGTCGCTGCCGATGCCCGTGCTGGCCGGATAAACCGTTCCGTTGACTTCCGGCGGCGTGCGTCCCTCGGCAAATCGGTAGTTCTGGTAGAGGTCGCTTCTGGCTCGATTCAATTCGATGTAGCGCTGGGTGTCGCGCTCGGGCCCGACGATATCGCCCAAGTAAAGCCAGGTGCGGATTATTTGATTGAAGTGGTATCCGTGACGCTTCAGGGCGTTGGCCATGCAGTGAAAGGCGTTGAGCGAGCGATCGTAGACGCCCGTGGCCGAAGTTTCCGGAAAGACGGGAGCACAATGAACGAAGGAGATATCGTTGTGCCGGGTAACGACGACCTTTTCGCTACAGCGGAGGATCTGTACGTCGCCTTTGCCGCGTCCCACGCCCATCGCCTCGATGGCGATCTCCTTCCCCTCGCACGGCGCTTGCGCGATGTAGGCCGTGGCCGGAAGCTCCTTGCCGTAGAAGTCCTTCATGATCTTCCGGCAGGTGTCGAGTTGGCCGATGTCCTTCAGGAAGACCGCCTGCTTGACGATCGACCCTTGGGTCCCTTCTTCCTGGGCCACCGCCTCGATCGTTTTCAGCGCGTCGTGCGCTTGCTCGTCGAAGCTGCCGGCGCTGCGCGGAACGGCTGCCGCCATTACGTGCCGCACGTCGTTCAGCTCGACGACCGAATAGCCGATTCCTTCGCTCGATTCTTTTCTGATCATGCGTCTGTCTTTTGAGGCGGCCTTCTCTCGACCGTGCAGAGAGTGGGCGGCGCCCGAGGCGGTCTGTCGCGGTTCCCGGTTGGTGATGCTCACGGCAGGCTGCAGCGGGTTAGGGGAGGGAAAGTCGGTGGGATACTCAGTCAGGGCCATATTATGTCACACCGAAGCGGCCAAGGCAATCACATTCGCTGGATCCCGTGTATGGGATGAAAATGTCCATCGACTTGCAGGGGCCGCCGACACCACCAATAATAGTGTTACCGCCGCGAAAATCGGCCCAATCCGGTCCCCCACGAAAGGTGCTCGGCAGCCGTTTTCAGGCGAGTCGACTTGCCCTATGCTGTGGGAGGGCTTGTCGCGCATCTTCGGGACTGGGAAGATTCCATGACATCACAAAATGAGTTTTACGAATCCAGGCGCTCACCAGAATAAGCGGCCATGTTGCGGCGGTCTGCCCGTGTGGTCGTAAACTCTTTTGCCAAAAGACTCTACGTCGACCCCCCCGATTTAACTGGTAGGCTGGACGATGAGGCGGAGTTTCTGGATGTTTTTGCCACCCAATGCAGAGGTAAATGATACCTGCCCGCTTCGCCGATTTGCATGGCTCCATGGCTTTTACCCCGGGGGGTACTCGGCTCGCGGTCTCTGCCCCTCGGATCAGACCGTTTCACCGTAACTCGCCCCCCGCAACGCCCCACACCTGGGTGGGGTTTAGTGGCCACGCCAACCTTGGCAGGAAAAAAACCGATCATGGACGACATGCCGGCGATCAATCAACTGCTCAAGGGGCTGAATCCGCAGCAGCGCGAGGCGGCCTGTCATGGTCAGGGGCCGCTGCTGATCGTGGCCGGCGCCGGGACCGGCAAGACGGCCACCCTGGTCCACCGCGTGGCCTGGCTGATCGCCACCGGCACCGATCCCGCGCGCATCCTGCTGCTGACCTTCACTCGCCGCGCGGCCGCCGAGATGTTGCGCCGGGTCGACGGTGTCTTTCGCCAACTTGAGCAAACGCCCGGCACCGATCCCGGCGCGACGGCCCGGCTTCGCGGCACGAGGGTGTGGGGCGGTACGTTTCATGCCATCGCCACGCGGCTGTTGCGTCGCTGGGGTCAAGCGATCGGGCTGCCTCCTCAGTTCAGTATCCACGACCGGAGCGATTCGGAGGATCTGCTCAACGTCGTCCGCACCGAACTCAAGTTGGCCAAGACCGACAAGCGGTTTCCCAAGAAAGGAACATGTACGGATATCTACAGCCGGTGTGTCAACTCGCAGAAGAAACTCCCGCGGGTGTTGGCCGACGGGTTTCCCTGGTGCGAGGACTGGGTCGAGGAATTGAAGCGGCTCTTTGACGGCTACGTCGACCGCAAGGAAACGTCCGGTGTGCTGGACTACGACGATCTACTGCTTTTTTGGCATGCCCTGATGGCCGACCCTCAGGCGGGCAAGTCGATCCGCGAGCAGTTTGATTGCGTGCTGGTCGACGAATACCAGGACACCAACACGCTGCAGGCCGGCATCCTCGCGGCGTTGTGTCCCGACGGCCAGGGGCTCACCGTGGTGGGCGACGACGCGCAGTCGATCTATTCCTTTCGCGCGGCCACGGTACGCAATATCCTCGACTTCCCCCAACAATACCCGGGCACGACGATCGTCACGCTCCAGCAGAACTACCGCAGCACGCAGCCCATCCTCTCGGCCACCAACGGCGTGATCGGATTGGCCAAGGAACGATTTACCAAGAATCTCTGGTCCCAGCGAAACGAAGGCCAACGGCCCACGCTGGTCACTTGCCAGGACGAAGACGATCAGGCCGAGTATCTCATCCGTCATATCCTCGCGCATTGCGAAGGGGGCATCGATTTGCGGCGTCAGGCCGTGTTGTTCCGCACCTCGCACCACAGCATGTCGCTGGAGGCGGAGTTGGCGCGGCGGAATATCCCCTTCCATAAGTACGGCGGATTGAAGTTCGTCGAGACGGCCCACGTCAAGGATCTGATGGCCTTTCTCCGCCTGGCCGAGAACCCGCGCGACGTGGTGGCCGGCGGGCGATTGTTGCCGCTGCTGCCGGGGATCGGCCCGGGCCGCGCCCGGCAATTGATGACCAAGCTTCAGAAAGCAGGCGGCGACTTCCAGGTGTGGCGAGACTGGACACCGCCCCCGGCGGCGGAGTCGATCTGGGGTAAACTGGTCGATTTGTTGGCCGACTTGGCCAATACCAAGGACAAGCTTCCGGCCCAGGTCCATCGGGTGCGGAAGTTCTATACGCCGATTCTCCAGCGGGTGTACGACCATGCCGCTCCGCGCGCCCGCGATTTGGAGCAACTCGAACAGATCGCCTCGCGTTACCGCAGCCGGGAGCGGTTTCTGACCGAAATCACGCTCGACCCGCCCAACTCGACGCAAGACTTCGCCGGTCCGCCGCATCTGGACGACGATTACCTGATCCTCAGCACGATCCACTCGGCCAAGGGCCTGGAGTGGGACGCGGTCTACGTGATCCACGCGGCCGACGGCTACATTCCCTCGGACATGGCCACGCGAAACCCCGAGGAAATCGAGGAAGAGCGGCGCCTCTTCTACGTCGCGCTGACCCGGGCGAAAGATTGGCTTTACGTTTGTTGTCCCTTGCGGTTCTACGTCCATCGCTACGGCACCAGCGACCGGCACGGCTACGCCCAGTTGACGCGTTTTCTGCCCGAGGAAGTCGTCGAATCCTTCGCCCGCGACACGTCCCCCGCCTTCGCGGAAGACGCCCCGGCCGTCGACGCACAGGCCAAGCTAACCAGCCAGGAGATTCGCCGATGGACGAAGGATTTGTGGTAGGCGTGGCGCGTGTGCCACTGGCGTCTCACCAGTGCTCCTTCGGTCGTAGCTTGTACTTGGAAGCAACCAAGAAACACTACTCGCTAATACGGATTCGACGGCATCATCTCCCAGGCCGTGACGCCGGAGAACTTCGCTCCGTCGCCGGTGGCGAATAGCACGACTCCCAGGCTGTCGGCGCGGCCGGGATAAACCCGACGGCAGATCGCCTGGCGATCGTTGGCGTAGACTTCGACGATCGACTTGTCGACGAACACGCGTAGCACGAGCGGCTCGTCCTTTTTCAACTCAAACGGTGCTTGCTCGAGTTTGCGGCGGCCGTCGATTCCGCTACGGGTGGCGTCGAAGACGAGTTTCTTTGTCTCGGCGTCGTAGTAGAGCAGGGTCTCTTCCTCGCCGCCGGGCGACACACGCACTTTCACGCCACACTTCGTTGCCGTCGCCGGGTCGATGGTGATTTCCATCTCACACGAATCGCCCACCACGCTGTCAAACGTTCTCGTCTCGCCGTCGGCCAGCGTGACGTCGTCGAACGTCTGCTGGTCGCAGCGGAGCATTTCGAGTTCCTTGACGGGCCGCATCCGTAGCGTGCCGTCTTGGCCGAGCCAGAGCGACCGGGGCAGTCCGTACACGCCGGACCATCCCTTTTGCGGCTCGCCGCCCGGGTTGTCCGTCAGCCACGACCACATGACCTGCCGGCCTCGATCATCGACCAGTGCCTCGGGCGCGAAGTACGTGTTGTCGACCCAAGTCATGCGTCCATGGTTGGTGGGGATGAACCGATCGGCGCCGGTGTCGTAATCGCCGACGTAATACTGGCAGCCTTTGTTGTGACTGATGAACAGCAGCAGATGCTTTTCACTCGGCGGGCCGCCCTCGGGGCTCGACGGCAAGGGGAGAAAGCTGGGACACATGTTGTCTTCGCTACGGTCGGTCCACTCCTCGCGGCGTTGGTAAAAGACGCCCTTGTAGTGCCAGGCTTCCAGGTCTTTCGACTCCAGCAGATAGAGCCGGTCGCCTTGATGTTGCGGCGGCGAGTCTGGCTTACGCCCGTATTTGTTCAAGACCAATAGATTACCGCCGAGGATGTAGTACTTCCCGTCCTTCTTCCAGATATTCGTCGGATCGGCCGAGCCGTAGAT
>JABMRP010000261.1 GCA_013202535.1 Planctomycetota bacterium | reverse complement strand
TTGCGGCAGCTCACACCGGACGATTTGCCCGACGTCGACTTCTTCGATTCGTGCTATCTGCCCGGCGGCAAGATCGCCGTGACCTCGACGGCCGTCTACCAGGGGCTCCCTTGTGAAGGAGGCAAACGGCCGATGGCCTGCCTGTATCTGCTGGATCCCGAGACGAAGCGTCTTCGTCAACTCACGTTCGAGCAGGATAGCGATTGGTGTCCCACGGTGTTGAACAACGGGCGGCTAATGTACTTGCGATGGGAATACTCCGACGCGCCGCACTACTTCACCCGGATTCTCTTTCACTGCAATCCGGACGGCACCAACCAGATGGAATATTACGGCAGCAACTCGTATTTCCCCAACGCCTTCTACTACGCCCGACCCATACCGGGGGATCCGAACAAGGTGGTGGGCGTCGTCGGCGGGCATCACGGCATTGCCCGATCGGGACGGCTGTTGATACTCGACCCGGCCCAAGGCCGCCACGAAGCCAACGGCGTAGTGCAAGAGATCCCCGGGCGGGGCAAGCCGGTCGAACCGATCATCCGCGACCGGCTGATCGACGGTGTCTGGCCGCAATTCCTCAACCCGTATCCGTTGAGCGAAAAATATCACCTCGTGGCCGCGAAGATGAGCGAGAAGTCGCTTTGGGGTATCTACCTGGTCGACGTGTTCGACAATATGACGCTACTGAAGGAGATGCCCGGCGCGGCCTTGCTCGAACCGTTGCCGTTGCGCCGCACTCCCACGCCGCCGGTCATTCCCGAGCGGATCGACTTGCGACGTAGCGATGCGGTCGTCTATCTGACCGACGTCCACGCGGGGCCGGGACTCCAGGGGATTCCTCGCGGCAAGGTCGATCGGTTGCGGCTGTTTGCCTATCATTTTGCCTACAACGGAACCGGCGGACATGCCAGTTGCGGAACGGAAAGCTCCTGGGATATCAAACGCATTCTGGGCACCGTGCCGGTCGAAAGCGACGGGTCGGCCCTGTTCCGCATTCCCGCCAACACGCCCGTCTCGATCCAACCGCTCGACGACCAGGGCCGGGCGCTACAAATCATGCGAAGCTGGATGGTCGGTATGCCGGGTGAAACGGTCTCTTGCGTCGGCTGCCACGAGAAGCAGAACGACGTGGTGCCCAACCGTCGCACGATCGCCGGCCTGCGGCGACCGTCCGATATCGAGCCCTGGTACGGTCCCGCGAGGCCGTTTGCCTATCGCCATGAAGTGCAGCCCGTGGTGGATGAGTATTGCGCCGGTTGTCATCATGCCGACACGGAGCATCAATCCGGCGGCAAGAAGATCACCGATCTGAGTAACGACAACGCTTCATACGGCGTGCTTCAGGCTTACGTGCGACGTCCCGGTCCGGAGAGCGACTACCATCTGACCACGCCCATGGAGTATCACGCCGGCACGAGCGAGCTGGTGCAAATGCTCGAGAAGGGCCACCACAACGTGCGGCTCGACCGCGAAGCCTGGCAGCGGCTCTACACGTGGATCGATCTCAACGCCCCCTATCGCGGCAAATGGTCGCCGAAGCCCTGGCGAGAGCAAGATCAAACGTCGCGGCGGCTCGAACTGGCCCGGCGATACGCGGGCGTCACGGTCAATCCGGAGGCGGAATACGACGCCGTGGCCGTTGCCATGGCCGGGCTCGATCCGATCGCCCCGATCGTGCCCGACCCGCTACCCGAGCGCGCGGTCAAACGGATCGAGGTACGCGGTTGGCCGTTCGATGCCGACACGGCACGCGCGAAGCAGACCGACGGCAATCGCGACATCCGGCAAACGATCACCCTGGGTAACGATGCCAGCGGTAACCCGGTCGAACTGCAACTCACGCGGATTCCCGCCGGGCGTTTCGTGATCGGCGATGCCGACGGCTCGCTCGACGAACGTCCGGCCGGCGCGGTCGAGATCGATCGCCCGTTTTGGATGGGAACCATGGAGGTGACCAACGCCCAGTTCGCGCTGTTCGACCCGACGCACGACAGCCGCTACATCGACATGTCGGGCAAGGACCAGTCGACGCGCGGTCATCCGGCCAACCTGCCCGCTCAACCGGTGGTGCGTATCTCCTGGCAGCAGGCGGTCGACTTCTGCCGCTGGGCCAGCGAGAAGAGCGGCCGGCGGATCACGTTGCCCAGCGAAGCCCAATGGGAATGGGCCTGTCGCTCGGGCACCGGGACGCCCCTCTGGTTCGGCTCGGCCGAGGACGACTTCTCGCCGTTTGCCAATCTGGCCGGCTTGACCCGGCGGGGGAGCGGAAAAGGCGGCATCAATCCCTTCCCGCGAACCAAGGATGTCGACGACGGCCAGGATTTCGCCGAGCGGCTGGCCGAATACCGCCCCAACCCCTGGGGCCTGTTCGACATGCACGGCAGCGTGGCCGAGTGGACCGGTTCGGCCTACTGCCGGTATCCCTACGACTCGCTCGACGGTCGCGATGCGCTCGACGCGCCGGGTCAGAAGGTCGTCCGCGGCGGTTCCTGGCGCGATCGCCCAAGCCGCGCCCGCTCGGCCTTCCGCCTGGGTTACGAACCGTATCAGCGCGTGTTCAACGTGGGCTTCCGCGTGGTGTGCGAGGTCGAGTAGGGGCCGTACCAAGGGCCCTTGCACAGAGCCCGTAGCTGAATTCGTGAGAATTCAGAAGAACCCGCGGACGCAGTCACTCGATCCGGTTCTCATGCTCTGCGTGGGACTCCAATGCCCCGAACGCGCTGGTGCGGGGCTTACCTCCGAACTGAGTACCTGCCGGTCTGAAATCACGCTCACCGAACAGGTCCTTCCGGGGGGGTCCAACTGAATCACGTTGGATCATGACCTTGACTAAACTCACGTTATAATATAAATTTACATAGAACAGTAAACTCATGTCTCTATGTGCTTAGAGGTACACAATGGCCCAGTCCAAGTACGTGAATCCATTTCGCCCGGGAGCGGGCCACATGCCGCCGTAC
>JABMRP010000260.1 GCA_013202535.1 Planctomycetota bacterium | reverse complement strand
TCGCGCCGCGCGGCCAGCGGGGCCGAGCGAACCGGCGGGGCCGTGTTTTGCGGCTCGTGGCAGCCGACGCACGAGACCACCTCGCCGGGCATCGCCGTGAACCAACTTCGCATCAACGCCAACGCCTTGCCCTCGGCATCCAGCGGCTGAACGGCCACCGGCGTGCAAGCGGGCACGTGGAAATGGGCCGAGCCGTCCGCCTCGACCGGCACCGTGCCGAGGATCCGCTTCACGTCCCAGGGACCGTCCCAACCGACACGGTCCGGCTCGCCGCCCATGCCGTGAAAGGTAAACTCGTAGCCGATCAGCCGTAGCGACTTGACCGTCCCACGAGGCACTCCCCGCAACCCGCCGCCTTGGTACACGTCGACCAGCAGCACGGCGGCCTGTTTCACCTCGGGATCGGCCGGTTGGCAGCGCACCCCCTCGGGCAGCACGGGCGGTCGGCGACTCGGGCGCAGGGGGATCGGTTCGAGCATCGCCCGGCCCGGCTCTTCGTGAAGCAAGACGAAGTTGTCGAAGACGTCGACCAGGTAGACACCCCAAAGAGACGTTTTCGTCGGTTTGCAGGAGACCAGGAAGTACTTCTCGTCCAGCGGGTAGGGATGAAGGAAGCGGGGCCAACTGGCGCCGATCAGGCCGTCGAGCACCACCGGCTCGACTCGCTTGCCCCACCCCGGCACGCGCTGCACCACGCCATCGGTCTCGTGGCGCCCCAGGGCCGGATCCAATACAACCAACTCGCCCTGACGCGGCGCGTCGTGATGCCCCCCGACGACGGCAACCACCTTGGTCGGGTGATCGGGAATCGGCCGGGCGTAGAACACGGCCGTCGGCCAAAACGAGTTGCTGCCGTAATACTCCATCTGGCCCGTGCCGTCGGGATTGGCGTGGAACAGCAGCCGCGTGAACGCATGGGCGATGTCGGCGTATTCCCAGCGCTGGTACAGCAACTGGCCGTTGTTAAGCACCGTCGGGCACCAGTTGTGGTCCTGGTCGTTGGTCAAGCGGCGGATCCGGCCGTTGTTTTCCCGCAAATAGAGATTGGCCACCTGCGACCGGCCGCCCACGCACGGCACGCCGATGAACGGGGCCGTGGAGGTGAACACAATGCGGTCGTCGGGCAGATAACAGGCGTCGTAGTTGTGTACGTCCGGCTCGTCGATCAATGGCAATCGCGTCAACCGCCCGCTGCCGAGGTCCAACTCGGCAATCCCCCATCGCCCCGCGACGCCGGGCGTCGAGAGGAGCAACCGCCGGGCGTCGTAATGCAGATCGACGTCGCCGATGAACCGATCCCCCTCGGGCGTGAAGATCGTCTCCAACGTTCCGTCGGGCCCGGGTGGAGAGAGCGCCACCAGCGTGTTGTCGTAACCGGTCGGCGCGATGTCCGTATTGCCGTGGAAGTTCAGCGGCAGCCCCAGGCGATCGACCCGGCGGCGGATCATCAACAGCGTCTCGAAGTCCAACAGCGGGTTGGCCAACAGAGATTCGCGCTGTAACGCCTCGAACGACTCGATGACCGCCGCGAAGGCGCCCACATCGGCGCCCGGCGGTAGACGTTCTTGCCGCAAATGGAGTGCTTCCAGACGCTTCCGGTAGTCGTCGCCATGGGGATATCGATCGGGGAACCGAGCCGATAGATCTTCGACGGCCATGCGCAACGCCCGCCACCGCTGGCGAGAAATGCCCGGTTCATCGGGCGAAGCCACCGGCGGATACGCCGAGCGAATGACCACCGGCCGCCACGTGTCGCGGTTGGCCAGGTACGCCAGCAGGTTGGAGGTGATCCGCAGCAGATTCTCGCGGTGGGGGTTTTCCGCATCGGCATAGTCGGGCCAGCGCCAACCGAAGACGATCACCCGGCCTCCGCCCAGCGTGTATTCGACCAGCGGATTCTCCACTCCGCCGGGCGTCCGGGCCAGCAACATGCCTTCGCCCGGCCCACCCCAATAGAAATCGGCCACCGCCCGGCATCCGCCGCGGCTGATGGGAAAAAAGGGGTCAGGACCCTTTTGCCGGAACGGCCCGGAGGGTGCTTCGCACAAAAGGGTCCTGAC
>JABMRP010000259.1 GCA_013202535.1 Planctomycetota bacterium | reverse complement strand
GCCAAGGCCAGCATGTTTGTCCCGAGAAAGTCACGCCGCTTCATGTTCGTTTCCTTTCTGCTTCTTACCGGAACTGGCCAGGTATCGTTTACTCTGATACGCTGGCCGAATCCCGAGGACGGCTGGTGTCTTGCATTCGACCTTATGTTACCATAATGAAATACGCGATGCGCGGTCCAGCGCGTGATTGCCATCCAAACCCGGCCGAGGTAGCAGACAATGAACCGTCGCAGCCAGTTGCTCTTCCCCCTCATCCTCGCGGCGGTGTGCCCGGCGACCCTCGCCGCCGAGCGTCCCAACGTCGTGTACATCATGGCGGATGAACTCGGCTATTACGAGCTGTCCTGCATGGGCAACCCGCACATCCAGACACCCCGGGTCGACCGCATGGCAAGGGAAGGCATCCGCTTCACCCAGGCGCTGGCCGGTTCGTCGGTGTGCGCTCCCACCCGCGGCTGCCTGATGACCGGCAAGCACAGCGGCCACACCTCGGTCCGCTCCAACGGCGGCGGGACGCCCCTGCGAGCCGGCGAAGATACGGTGGCATCGGTGCTGGGGCGCGCGGGGTACGCCACCGGCGGATTCGGCAAATGGGGCTGCGGCGGACGCGGCTCGACGGGCGTGCCCGAACAGCACGGCTTCGACGTCTTCCTCGGCTACTACGATCAGGTCCACGCCCACAGCTATTATCCGCCCTACATCGTCCGCAACAGCGAAGAAGTGACGTTGCCCGGCAATCGCGGCGGAAGCGACGGCGAGACCTACTCGCATTACGTGATCGTCGAGGAAGCGATGAAGTTCATCCACACCAACAAGGACAAGCCGTTCTTCTGTTACATGCCGATCACGCCGCCACACGGCATCTTTGATATTCCCGATTCCGATCCGGCATGGCGGATCTACAAGGACAAACCCTGGCCGGAACAGGCCAAGCGCTACGCGGCGATGGTGACGATGGTCGATCGGCAGGTGGGAGACGTGTTCGACCTGCTGGCTGAACTCAATCTGGAAAAGAATACGATCGTCTTCTTCTGCGGCGACAACGGGGGAGCCGATTACTTCCGCGACGATCAGCATCCTCGCGGCTTCTTCGGCGCGAATGTGCATCCGAAGACCGGCGTCGAATTCCGCGGCCGCAAGGGAAACCTGTACGAGGGCGGACTGCGCATCCCGATGATCGTCCGCTGGCCGGGGCGCATCGCACCGGGGCGCACCAGCGATCTGCTCTGGTACTTTCCCGACGTGCTGCCGACCGTCGCCGAACTGGCCGGCGTTGCAGCTCCCAGCGACGTCGACGGCATGTCGATTGTGCCGGAACTACTGGGCCCCGAAGCGGCTGGCCGGAAACAACCGCAGCACGAATACCTCTACTGGGAACTCGGCGGTCAGACGGCCGTCCGTATGGAAAGTTGGAAAGCGGTCCGAACGGGCCCGAGCCGGGATTGGGAACTGTACGATCTGAGTCGCGACATCAGCGAGCAAGAGGACGTCGCCGCGGATCAGCCCGAGGTATTGGCCAAGATGAAAGCATTTGCCGAACAGGCGCATGAGCCTGTCGAGGAAGGCGTCTTCTTCGATCGCGAGATTCACGAGAGGGACCGCCGCGCGAAATTCGGCGGTACGAAAGTTTCGGCGTTTCCAGCCAAAGTCAATACGCTGCCGCCGGACGGGTTGTTGCCCAACAAGGGATGGAAGATCGTTCGCGTCAGCAGCGAATATCGAGCCGGCGGCAAGCTGGCCGCCCATGCCATCGACGGCGATCCGCGTACGCATTGGCACACGCGGTTTCAGGGCGAGTTGGCAAAGCATCCGCACGAGTTGGTCATCGACTTGGGAAGCGAGTCGACCGTCCGCGGGTTCCGTTACCTCGCGCGTCAGGATGCCGGATGGAACGGCGCGGTCGCCCAGTGCGATTTCTCGGTCGGCAATACGCCCGACGCTTTTGGGACTCCCGTTGCCGAAGCGAACTTCGAGAAACTGAAGCCCGCCCAGGAGGTCCTCTGCGATCCGGTCAAGGGCCGATATGTCCGTCTGCGAATCCTATCGGAAGTCAACGGCGGCCCATGGGCGTCCATCGCCGAGTTGGGCGTGATTGAGGGCGGATGAATCCTTGGAGCGACTGCTCGGAACCCGTCCCTCTCACTCACCCCGCGGGGCTCGCGGACCGTAATGCACCGGGGCGTCGCCCCGTTCGTGGCAACCCAGGTCGGCACCGGCGCCGGTGTGCGTATCGTTGACGTTGGGCAGTCGGCACCCACGATCGACCGCTGCGGCGCCCGCCTGCAAGCGAAGGTCCCACGCCTCGGGCCGACTGGT
>JABMRP010000258.1 GCA_013202535.1 Planctomycetota bacterium | reverse complement strand
TCGTACCAGTACGGACCGGCCACGATGTCGAGCTTCCCATCGCCGTTGAAGTCGCCGACCTCGCACGCCTCCGAGCGGAACGTCCCCACGCGTTTCATCTTGAAGGTGACTTTTCCGCGTTTCTCTTTGGCCTCGGGCGCAGCGGTTTTCGGCGTGGCTTCTTTGGCGCCTGAGGTCAGGCAGGCACATATTCCGATCACGCCGAAGACGGCTATCAATACACATTTCGCGACGTACTGGGTGCGTTTCATGGGCATATCCTTTTCACTATTCATTACTCTGCCTTATTGGCTGAACGCATCATATACGAGATGATTCGCCACTTCTAATACAAATGACCCTCTTGAGACGACGAAGCCGGCTCCGTCAAGGCCGATGCCGCGGGGCTTATCACGATTCCAGGGCTGAAGATCACGTCAAGACCGGCAACTCTGACGGTCAACAGGTGAACTCGGCGTCCTCAATTTGACCGATCGTGAATTTCGGAATATTTCCGGCAGGTTTGCGTTCTTGCGGGAGTATGGCGACAAATGGTATGATATGTCGATTAAGTAACCTGCCGTAAGAGCCTGGCGATTCAGGCTCCCCCCAATGAGAGATTCCGCCTTAAACGAAAGGAAAAGTTAAGATGAAGAAGTTGTCACGTCTCGCAATCCTCACCGCTCTATGTCTGGCGGTTGCCTGCGCCATGTCAACCACCGCCTCGGCGATCACCGCCGAAGGGCAAACCCAACTCGAAGCCGATTGGCTTATGCAGTGCGGCAACAAGCCGTCGACAAAGCTCGCGACCGACGAGATCGGCTGGGCTCGCGAGCTCGCCGCACGGCTCGCGAAGCTCAAAGGCTGCCCGTCCATGAAGGCCCACCTCGACAAGCTCTCGCAGCTCGAAAAGAACGTCGCCGGAGCCAAGGACGCCGACGCGATCAAGAAACTCTACCTTGCGGTCCGAGCGGCCAAGCGAAAGATCATGTTCGCCAATCCGCTTGTCGACTTCGACAAGATCGTCCTGATCGACAACCCGTTCCCCAACGGTAAGCCCGGCGACGCGACGAACGAATGGCGACACGAAGCACGCCACCGCAACGGTTATATGGCCGTCATGGGCGGAAAGCTCCTTTCGGTCGGTCTCGATCCCGGCAGCGAAGCCAAGAGCCTCTTCGGCGATAAGGTCGGAAGCTTCTGGCGCCCCGACGTACACTTCGACGGAAAGAAGATCGTCGTAAGCTTCCAGCCGAGAGGCCACAAGTCGTTCCACCTTTACCAGGTCGACTCCGAGGGCAAAGAAGTCAAGCAGCTCACGTTCGGCGATTACGACGACCTCGATCCGGTCTACACGCCGGACAATCATATCACCTTCTGCTCGTCGCGTGCGCATACCTACGTCCGCTGCATGCCGATGACCCACGCCTATGCCGTGTCCCGCTGCGATGCCGACGGAAAGAACATCTACGTAGTTTCGCGAAACGGTGAAGCCGAGTACATGGCCTCGGTCCTGAACGACGGCCGCGTGATCTACACCCGCTGGGAATACACCGAAAAAGCGCTCTGGCGAATCCAGAGCCTCTGGACGATGAACCCCGACGGCACGAACGTGCAGACGTTCTGGGGCAACCAGAGCCGCTGGCCCGACGTGCTGACCGAAGCGCGGGCGATCCCCGGTTCGCGTCGCGTGATGTTCACCGGACTGGGTCACCATGACTGGTTCAACGGCGCGCTTGGCATCATCGACCCGGCGGGGGGCCTGAACTATCCCAACGGGCTGACGAAGGTCACCCCCGAGGTCCGCTGGACGGAAGTCGGTGACGGACCGGCCGAGAAAACCGAATCGAAAACCTATCACAGTTGCAGAAACTTCCGAGCCTACAAGACGCCGTACCCGCTGAGCGAGGAAGATTTCCTCTGCTCGGCGATTGTCAGCGGCCATGGCCGATTCCAGCTTTACCTGATGGACGTACACGGAAACCGCGAGCTGATCCACAAGGGCACGCACAACGCTTACTACGCCATGCCGCTCAAGGCCCGAAAGGCACCGCCGGCGATACCCGACCGCGTCAAGTG
Source organism: Planctomycetota bacterium (assembly GCA_013202535.1). Classification (GTDB taxonomy): domain Bacteria; phylum Planctomycetota; class Planctomycetia; order Pirellulales; family Thermoguttaceae; genus JABMRP01. Next base: position 925 of record JABMRP010000258.1, on the reverse strand, counting down.
GCCGAAGATCGGATCGAACGAAAAGCCCGCCCCCGGCGTCCTGTACAGTAACGACGTCTTCAGCAACGCGCCCAAGATCCTCAAGGAGAAGGGCAAGTACATTCGGTCAGTGGTAATGGACCCCAAGAGCTACACGACATGGCACAAGACGGTCCAGCACGACGGACCGGCGATCAGCGTCTTCCAGGCCGACGGCGTCAAGCGGATACTCGGAACCACGCCGATCGAAAAGGATGGTAGTATCTGCATGGAGATTCCGGCTGGCGTCGCGGTATCCTTCCAGATGCTCGACGAAAAGAAGCAGTGCATCCACGTCATGCGTTCGTTCACCGGTGTGATGCCGGGCGAAATGCGAGGCTGCTTCGGGTGCCATGAGTCCAACCTCTCGACACGCGGAAACCCGATGGCAGGGTCCAACAGCATTGCAATGCGCAAGGGCCCCAAGAAGCCGGTCGAGTCGCCCTGGGGCTACAAGACGTCCATCAGCTACACCCGGTTCGTGCAACCGGTCCTCGACAAGAACTGCGCCAAGTGCCACCAGGACCCCAAGCACAAGGCGTTCAAAAAGCTGAACATGACTTACCGCCCCTCGAGGCACCGCTGGCGCGCCCGAGTCCATACCCGCCCCGATGACGTCAGCCCGTTCACCGAACCGTACCTGACGCTCGTCGGCGGCGGACAGGGCTGGGGAGGACGCCAGAAAAAGATGCCGCTCTCAGGCGTCTACGTTGTTGAGTCATACAACAGTGGCGGCGATGGTTCGGACCTGAAAACGCTCCCGCCCTACTCGGCGTTCTCGCCGAAGAGCACGCTGATTAAGAACGCCTCCAGCGGTAAGCATAACAAAGTAAAGGTCTCGCCCCAGGATCTCGAAAAACTTGTCGCCTGGGTCGATCTCAACGGTCCGTACCTCGGCGACGAAGAG
>JABMRP010000257.1 GCA_013202535.1 Planctomycetota bacterium | reverse complement strand
CCCAATTGGGCAACCCGCGTTACCAGACGGTCAAGGTAACCGACCTGGTGGGGCCGACCGTTAAGAGTCATCCCTGGGGCGAGATGCTGGCCGCCCAATCGGTCACCGGCCGAAAGCCCGAGGTCTCGCCGCTGGCGATGTGCGTGCCCGAGGATCAATACTTCGTGCTGTTTCGCTCGCTGAGCAAACTCATGGAGGTGGCCGACGCGGGCAACCTCTGGGGCGATCACGTGTTCAACCAGGCCGACGCATCGGCCCAGACACACCGTTCGAGCGAGAAGCTGAAGACGCAACTGGCCATTAAGACCGACCCGCTCTCGCGGCCGTTCTACGATCTGGTGGTCGACGAAGTGGCCCTGACCGGCAGCGACCTGTATTTCCGCGAAGGGGGCGACGTCACGATCGTCTTTGCGGTGAAACAACCCCCCGTGTTCCGGCTGAAGATGGACGGCTACCTGGCGGCGGCCGAGAAATCGCGCTCCGACGCGGTGCGTTCGACCGGCAAGATTCTGGGCGTGGAGTACGTTTCCGTCACGACTCCCGATCGGGCGGTCGATGCCTTCTCGGCCTATCCCAAGCCGAACCTGCACGTGCGGAGCAACTCGAAGATCGGACTGGAGCGAGTCCTGGAAACGATCCTTGGGAAAACTGCTGACGGCCGCGACGTCGCACGCCTCGGTGATTCGACCGAGTTTAAGTACATTCGCACGCTGATGCTGCGTGGTGCCGAGGAGGAAGGCGGATTCGTCTACCTCTCCGACCCGTTCATCCGCCGGGTGGTCGGCCCGCAACTGAAATTGACCGAGCGGCGGCGCATGCTCTGCTACAACCACTTGCGGATGATCGGCCACGCGGCCATGCTCCACCGCACGCAATACGGCCGCGCGGCCGGCTCGCTGGAAGAACTGCACCAACACGGTTGCACGCCCGGTGTGTTTGGCTCCGGCGATCTGATCTGTAGCTGCGGCGGGCGTTATTCGCTTTCGGCGGACGGCACCACGGGCGTCTGCTCGCACCACGGCCATGCCCAGCGGTTGATCCCCTGCGCCGAAATCCCGCTGACCCGGGTCACCCAGAAAGAGGCCGACGAGTACAAGCAGTTCGTTACCCGATACAGCCAATACTGGCGACAGTTCTTCGATCCGATCGCCATCCGGCTGCAAGTCACACGGGAGCAATACCGGGCCGAGACGATCATCCTGCCGTTGATCGACAACGGGATCTATACCGAAATGGCCAAGGCATTGGGCGGCGAGCCGGAAGATCTCGACGCTCTGCCCGTGCCCAAGCGGAACATCTTCAGCGTTGCCGTGAAGTTGGACAAACAGAACCTGCTGACCTATCACGGTGGCAATCTGAGCGAATTTCTGCGCCAGCTTCGGCAAGTGGGTGTCGATCCAACGAAGACCGGAGGGGTAACGCCCGAGCAGTTTCTACGCAAGGGGATCGGCAACCAGATCGGGCTGCATGTGTGCGACGCGTCGCCGATGTTCGATTTCAATCTGGCCGGTTTCCTCGGCGAAGCGTTTGGTCAGCGAGGAGGCGGCAGTTGGCTTTTCGGCAACGACACGTTCTTCATCGGTTTTCTGATCGCGTCGCTCAACTCGCCCGTCTATGTGTCGGTGCCGGTGAAGGATGCCGAAATCGTCGACCAGTTTCTCGAACAGGTCGACGTGGCCCTTGCCCATCTGGCTCGCCGGCGCCAGCGGGAAGGATGGTTCCAGGTCGACAACGATTTCTATCGGGTTCCCCTGGACGAGAAAGACGGCGATGCGCCGAAGATTCGCTGTTACAATCTGAGCGTCGGCCCGATCAAATGGCGGCTGTTCTTCGCCCGCATCGGCGACGGGCTGTACATCGCCAGCAAGCGGTTCATCCTCGACGATCTGGCTGTCGCGGATCAGGCAATGGCCAAGGCCGGCGCCGAAGGCAAACCGCGTCGCGAAAGTCCGACCGCCCATGCGATGGTGCGCGTGCGGCCGGAGAACTGGAACGAAGTGCTGCCGTCGTTCCGCATGGGTTGGGCCGAGGGAAGCCGCGGGGCATGTCTAAACAATCTCGGCCCGCTCTCCTCGGTCGCCCGCGCGGTCACCGCCTCGCGCAAGGGGTCCGTCAAGCCGGGTGAAATCCATCGTCAGGCCGACCACCTCCACGCGGTCCATTTCTTCTGCCCCGACGGCGGCCGCTACCGCCTTTCGCCCGACGGCAAGGAGATGACCTGCAGCGTCCACGGCACGGCTCTTCACCCCCGTCAACCGGCGGCTCCCACCGCCCGAAGCGCGATGGGCAAGTTGCTCGACGATTTTGGCGGATTGACCGCCGAGTTGACGTTCCTTGAAGATGGGCTGCATGCGGTGGTGACGATCGATCGGAAGTGAGGTAGCAGTCAAGGGTGGCCCCGATGATTTTCCGGAGTAGATTATCCATCCGAACAGATGATTTCGGAAAATCGTCGCACGTTGCGCAGCAACAAGAGGATTGTGGGCATTGCCGGATGAGGGGATAATGTCCGCATGGCCAAGCGACGAATCCATGACGACGAACTTCACGCCCAATTCGTGACGTTCTCCTGCTATCGGCGACGTTGTTTGCTGGACCACCCGCGCGCGAGGCAAGTGGTCATCGCGATGCTGGCCGATGAACTCCAGCGGCGTGAAGGCACCTGTTGCGGGTTTGTAGTCATGCCCGATCACGTGCATGCCATCCTTTGGTTCCCCGCAACCGGGTGCCTCAGCCCGATGATGCAGACGTGGAAGAGCCGATCGAGTCGGCAACTGAAGAAGTTCCTTCGTGGCCAAATGCCCCAGTACGCCCAATCGACCGATCGCAAGGATCCGTTCTGGCAGGCGAAGTACTATCCCTTCAATCTCTACACCGAGAGGAAGGCCAAGGAGAAGCTCGACTATATGCACACCAATCCGGTTCGCGCGGGACTCGTGTCGGCGGCGTGCGATTGGCGGTGGAGTTCAGCCCGATACTACGAACAGAACAAGCCGGTCGGTGTACCGCTGGGCTGGGTTTTCTGAGAGCCTCTTGTTGCGGGGCAACCCCGACGATTTTCCGAAGACGTCTGCTCGGATGGATAATCCACACCGGAAAATCATCGGGGCCACCCGCGGGCAGGATTGTGGCACGATCCGGGCTGTGAGAGAAAATGAGAGGAAAAGGACAGCCCTGCTCATAACCCGTAGCCACGGTTGCCAGACCGTGGATCGAGCCACATTCTATCGTCTGGCGACGGGTAAGACGCTCCTAGCAAACCCCCGGCAATTCTGGTATCTTAGGCAGTTTCTCAGGTCAAATGAGTCCCCCATACAGTTGCCCCAGAGGTTCGTCATGCCTTGGTTTTCTGAAAAGAGTGAGCGGATTACGGCCCAGCGGGTCGAGGAGTTGATGGCTCAAACGGCCGCCGAGGCGCGGAGCCGGATTTGTGCCGAGCCGAAACGGGTGTTGCTGTTGCCGCCGGATATTACTCGGGCCCACTCGGGCGTGGGGCGGATGACCGAACTGCTGTACAACCAGTTTTGCGACGAGGCCGACGTCCATGTGATCCCGACGCTCGGGCAGCACGTACCGCATACGCCGGAGGAAAACCGCCGCATGTTCGGGGCGATCCCCAACGAGCGGATCCACGCCCACGACTGGCGCGACGGAAGCGTGCCGGTCGGCGAACTGTCGGCCGAGTATGTGACCGAGGTGACCGGGGGCGCGGCCGATTGGGCGATCCCCGTGGTGATCAACCGCATGGTCATGGAGGAGCAGTGGGACCTGATCATCAACGTCGGCCACGTCGTGCCGCACGAGGTGCTCGGGTTTGCCAACCACAACAAGAACTACTTCATCGGCCTGGGCGGCAAGGACGCCATCTGCGCCTCTCACATGGCGGCCGCCTGTTGCGGTATCGAAAACAACCTGGGCACGCTCATCACCCCGCTACGTGCCTGCCAGAACAAGGCCGAGGAACAGTACCTGGGCCATCTGCCCGACCTCTACGTGCAGGTCGTCATGGCCCGCAACGCCGACGACGAACTGGTCCACACGGGCGTGTTCGTGGGCGACGATTTGGACACGTATCTGGATGCCGCCCGGCTGTCGCGCGAGCAGAACATCACGATCCTCGACGAACCGCTGGACAAGATCGTCTGCGTGATGCAGGCCGACGAGTTTGTGAGCACCTGGGTGGCCAACAAGGCCGTCTATCGCACGCGGATGGCCATGGCCGACGGCGGCGAGCTGATCATCATCGCCCCGGGACTGAAGCGGTTCGGCGAGCAAGAAGAGGTCGACCAGTTCATTCGCAAGTATGGCTACTGCGGCACGCCGAAGGTGATGGAGCAGTATCGGACCAACGCCGACATGCAAGACCTGGCCCACGCCACGGCCCACCTGATCCACGGCTCCTCCGAAGGCCGTTTTACTATCACTTATGCGCCCAAAGATCTCACTCGTGAAGAAATCGAAGGCGTTTGTTTCCAATACGCCGACCTGGACGAAACGCTGGCGAAGTATCCGCCGGATCAACTCAAGGAAGGGTTCAACACGCTGGAAAGCGGCGAGCGGATCTTCTTTATTCCGACGCCTTCGGCCGGTCTCTGGGCCACGCGCGAGAAGCTCTACGAACGGCCCGCGGGGTTTGATGGCTGAGGTGTCCCCTCTCCTTGGAGGGAGAGTGTGTCATAGTAACCCGACGCGTCAGCGAGGACGGAAGAGACGGCCTCGCTGCCGCTGCGGGTTATGAT
>JABMRP010000004.1 GCA_013202535.1 Planctomycetota bacterium | reverse complement strand
TCGACGAATTGCAGCGGAAACATCCCACTGTATGGTTGCCGCAAGGCACATGGGCGGTTATCGAAAACCGTCCCGCGTTGCGGAAACAGGTAGTACGCGTCCCGGGGCTCCTCGCCCAGGCGATAGGGACCCACGATCGGCGCGGTCAGATCGACCGTATGGGGTTTCTCGCCCGTGTTGACGATCGTGGCGGCAAACCGCACGGTATCGACGCCACTCGGCTGAAGATCGACCCCAACCCAAAGACCGGCAACCGCACCGACCCGATACCAGCGATACCGGTCCGCATGGCCCTCGGGCGCCGCATCGCTGGGCTGGAGATCCTCGGCGGCGATGTCCTGCCCATCGACTCGGAGTTTGACCAGCGGGGCCGGCTCGGCGAGATAGCTCCAGCCGGTTGTCGGATGGATCAACCGCTCCAGCACCGGCGGACCCGTCGGCCGCATCCGGACTTCCAGCGGTGAGGCGGCCGATTCCGGTTTCTCGGGCGATATCGGAGGCGGAAGCAGAGGTCGCCGCTCATCGAGCGCGGCGGGAAAGAGCCGCCGCGGCCCGGTGCCGACGGTCAAAGCCGCCAGGGCAAAAGCGCCTTGCCTGGTCCGGTCGCACAGCACGACCGTTTCTAGGGGTTTTCTGGCGTCGGTGGCCGCCACCACGACCTGGACACCTTGCCCCACGCCAAATCGGCCGGTTACCACGTCCATCGGCAGACACTGATCGACCGTCCCATCGGCATACTCCAGCCGCAACCGAAACCGATCGACGTCGGCCAGTCCCGTCAGTCGGCCGGTGCCGTAGGCCGGCTCTTCGGAGCCGGTGAAATCCGCCAGCAACAGGGCATACACCTCGGCCGTCTTTTGATCGACCGGCAGGCGAAGTTCCGACTTACCGGCCATCGTGGTCGCCGCCAGATCGGGTCCTTCGGCCACCAATCGAAAGGGCACTCCCTCGGCGGTCACTTCGGAGGAAGTAAACCAATCGGCCAAGAGCCAGCGCTGCCGCCATGGCCGGCTTGAGGTGTTTGCCGCATGACCGAGCGAGATCGGGGCGAAGTGATCGAACCGAGCGCCGAGTTGCCACGTTAGCGAATCGGCCAAGGATCGCGGACGACGCTGCCGAACCCACTCCAATCGCGACACTTCCAGAAGAGCGCCGGGCCTGACCGCTTGCACCTGTACGGCCAGTCCGCTGAGCGTGGGAATCCGCTGGGCCACGGGAGCCAGATCGACGTTGACCGTGTGCCACCGCCCGTCGGCGACAATCTCCCCGACCGGTACGAGTGTTTCGTAATCGGGACCGCCGTCGCGAGGCGTGCCCAGTCCGCAGACGGCGTAGTCGGCCCAGGAGCGAAGTCCCGCCGCCCGATAACGCATCGCCACATAGCGGTATCCGTCCAGCGCCACCGGACGCGGCAGGTTCCACGACCATTTCATCCCGCGGCCCGGAGAAGAAACTTCAAAGGCGGATGCGTTGCCGACACGCCGGGCAGCGCATCGAGACACGTCGGCCGGATTACCCAGCCAGGACGGTTGTGCGGTCCAGGATGCTTCGTCCAGCCCAACGGACCGATCGGCCGGGGCGGCGTTCTCGGGCTCACCCGATAAGGCAGCCGCCGAGCAAGCGGCAACGAGCAGGGCGATCACGAGCGGATGGTTTGGTGGCGGGGCTGTCAACCAATCACCTGGCGGTGGGTTTTCGTTGAGCGGACATCCGGACAACGAAACCCTACTCCGCGGCGCCACCGGCTGTCAAGGAGAAGTCGTCTCGTGCGATACCAGGACGTTCTTCGGGGACGTGACGACGGCATAAGCCGCCAGCTCGGCCGTCGCGCCGGCCAGATCGGTTTCGATGCGAATCGCCCGCTGCACCCTACCCGATTCCTCACCGGCGGCAAAGGTGACGGGAACGACGTGGATCGCCTTGGCCGGTTGATCCTCGGCCGTGGGCGCCGAGAAACGGGCGTCGTCGCAGGTAACGGCGGTGATCCGAAACGGCTCCGTGCCGCGGACGACCACGTGCTTGGTCACTTGCTCGCCTGGCGAAACCGTGCCGATGAACATCGGCGAGGGGCTCACCGTGATCGGCGAAAGCACGCGCCCCTCGGCCAGCACGGGAATCTCCGGAGTCGAGCGGTCGCTGGTTCGCAGGATCAGATGGTCCTTGATATAGCCGGCGGGAGCATTCTCGGCCAAAAACACCCGCAGCTCATAACCGACCCGGCCCTGGCCGCGCGCGGTTTCGACGACCTCACCGCGAAGGTAAGGATTCTTGCTTTCCACGCCCAGGATCTTCCAGTCGCTACGGCCGAAATGGTGGACGGCGATCCGTTTCTCGACTTCGGTACCCTGATGCACATTGCCCAAATCGGCGGCCGACGGGGTCAACATCACGTCGCCGCGAATGTGGACACTTACGTGCAATTGCACTCGGGCGTAATAGGGCTTGTCGAACGTAACGGTCACCGTGGCGCCCCGATTCCCGCGAAAGGAACGGCTGTTGACGCGGGCGACGATCCCCCCTTGCTCGTACGTTTTCAGCGACGGGTTCTCGATCCGCGGCTGGGTACACCCGCAACTCGAATGGACGCTGGCAATGTGGACCTCTTCAAGGTAAATGTTCTTCACCTTGAACTCGAACTCCGCCTTGGCATCCCGGGCGATCGACCCGAAATTGTGGGACGTCGTCTCGAACATCCGGGCGGCCCACTGCTGGGCAAGAACGGGTGAGGGGACCAGAACGATCCCCAGAACAACGAGAAAGCTCTTGCTAGCCATGATCGAAAATCCCTCTGAAATGAGGAATGCGGGCGAAGTGACTTTCTGTAATACTACGCTCGCGTCGGCTGCAAAAGGACCCCCCCAGGTAGTGGGAAACCAGGCTCGAAATAGCCTGATTGCGGTAGTCTGACCTATTGCAGCAGTTTCGCGATATCCTCGGCCGAGGGAACCTTACCCACGACTTTTACCGTTCCGTCGATGGCCAGCGCAGGCGTCATCATCACGCCGAAGCTGGTGATCCGCATGATGTCGGTTACCTTCTCGACCGTCGCTTCGATTCCTGACTCGGTGATGGCGGCCTGGACGTTCTCGGCCAGTTTCGTGCATTTCGGGCAACCGGTACCCAATACTTGTACGAGTTTCATTCTCGATCCTTCCGATCGTCTGCTTCTGGACGCACCGTTTCTTCGGTGATGACTGCAACTACCCGACAAACTGCTGTTGAAGCTCGATATTGGAGCGAATGACCGATTCCACGCACTGGAAAAAGTTGAGCACGCAGGGCACTCTCAGACGGTAGTAGACCTGCGAGCCGCGTTTTTCGTCCTGTACGATCCCGGCGCTTCGGAGCGTGGCCAGATGTTTCGACACCGTCGACATGTCCGACCCGATCAGCTCGGTCAACTCGCGGACGCACTTTTCCTGCTCGCCGGCCAATTGATCGACAATGAAAAGCCGGGTGGGATGGGCCATCGCCTTGACGATCTTCGCCCGGGCCTCGAACAGTGCTTGTGTCTTGGCGTCCATTGCGTCTCCCTTATCGTCACCCATCACTTGGTAGTTTAGCCAAGTGACCAAGAATTGTCAACCCGGTGAATTCCTGAACTCACCCCACCAGGAGGAAAAAGGGGACAGGTCCAATTTGCAGGAACGGCCCGGAGGGTGCTTCGCACAAATTGGACCTGTCCCCTTTTTCCCCGCGCCTTTGGGCGATGGCCGGATTGTACAGGATATGACGGCTGGGGGGTAGAATTTTCGACGAGTTCGACGAACCGGGCGACCAGATCATGGCAACGAGCCAGAGCAGTCCCCGACGTAAGCGGAAATAATCCCGTAACCGACCCATTTTATCCCGACGCGGCGTTTCCCAATGAGCTACATAGTAATAATGCGTTTGAACAAGCAATCACCACATTCTCCTGACAGATAGAAACCGGAGGCTTCCCGTGTCGACAATTTCCCAAGAGGCGATCACCGAGGAAACGGGCCTTTCCGAAGCGACCGGCTCGGTGCAATTGGTCAGTTTTCGTTTGGCCGAGGAAGAATACGGGATCGAGATCACGAAGATTCGTGAAATCATCCTCATGGGCGAGATCACGCGCATCCCGCAGACCCCCCACTACGTGAAAGGCCTGATCAACCTCCGCAGCACGGTGATCCCGGTCATCGATCTGCGTGCCCGCTTCAGCCTGCCCGAGAACGAACTGACCGACGAAAGTCGCATCATGGTGCTCAACGTGGCCGACAAGACGATCGGGATCGTCGTCGACGCGGTGAGCGAGGTGCTGCGGGTATCGAACGACCATATCGCCCCGCCGCCGCCGACGGTGGCCGGTTTGGGTCGCGAGTACCTGACCGGACTGGTCAAGCTCGACGATCGCCTGTTGATCCTGTTGGATATCGACCGGATCTTCCAGGAGGAAGAAGAAGTGCTGCAGAGCGTCACCGAGCAGCGATAAGCCGACGCACAAACATCGCCGAATACCAAGCCCCCGGTTCTGCCGGGGGCTTTTTTGATGGTGCTTCCAGGATGTCCGGAAGACACGGCCTATCGGGGTGCCATGGGCGGCTTGCCCGCCCTTGTCCTCCCGGGATTCCTCAAGGGCGGACAAGCCGCCCATGACACCCGGCAAGCGAACTCGTTGGCCGTCCCTCGCTTACGCTTCGGGTTACCGTCAGCATGTCAGCAGCCTGGCTTACCCTTCGAGCGTCCACCGCGCCTGGCGCAACACGGCCTGCGGCGCCTCGCGCATCCGCTCGTACCAAACCGACAGCAGCGAACCGTCGGCCAATTGTACGGTCGACGGATACCCAAGATCGCCGGTCGGCCCGTCGCCGGAAAGGATGATCGGCTCCGACCAGGTGCGGCCGCCGTCTTGGCTCACCCGCACCTGGTTGCCCAGAGGCCCGCGACGGTGGCCGTAGGTCATTAAGAGCCGATCGTCGGCCAGCCGCAATAAGTGCGAGGGCAGTCCCCACACGCCGATCCAGTGGGGCACCGACCACGTTCGGCCGCCGTCGGCCGACTCGCATTGCAGGGTTTCTCCCGAGTTCGTCTTGTTGTGGTTTCGAATCTGCACGATCAAACGGCCGTCGGCCGCTTCGACGGCGTGCAATTCGTGGTAGCTGTTGTGGTCGTCGCCTCCTCGGGTGGGAATGGTTGCCAGCCAGGTCCACGTCCGGCCGTCGTCGGCCGACTGGCAAACGCCGATACGATGGTCGCCGTGCCAAAGTTCCTTGCCGGCGTAAAGCTGCCGCCCGTCGGCCAGTTGCACCGGTCCGTGGGGACTGTTGACCTGACATCGGTACGGCTTGCTCCACGTCTTGCCGCCGTCGGTCGAGCGGAGCATCCACTCGCCCAGTTGGGCTTTACGCTGCTCGGCCGAGAGCCGCCGGTGAGCCTCTTGCCATCGCTTCAGCCGATCGGCCGGCCAGGTGCCGCTCTTTTCGGCCCGGGCGAGAATCGGCTCGTAGGCCAGCGAGGTGAACGTGGTGACCAGCAGGGTGCCTTGGTCGGTCTCCAGCACGCCGGCGTCGCGGTCGTCGATGGGCGTATCCATCAGCACCCGCGCGGGGCTCCAGGTACGGCCGTCATCGTCGGAGTACACAAGCTCGACCCGGCCGAACGGACAGACGTGGGCTTCGCGCCCGCCGGAGCAGACGACCAGCAGTTGGCCGTCCCGGCGTCGAGCCACGGTCGGCCAGCCGTGATACAGGTCGGGCTGTCGGCTGATCACGGTCGTTTCGGAAATCACGGCACGAGGTGGCTCGGCGCCACTTCGACCCGTGCCAATCAGGGCCCAAATTGCGGCGGCCCCCGTTCCTTGAAGCATCTGTCGGCGATTGATGTGGCTAGCCATGGCGTTCTCCGGGAGTCGGCGTTTTGCAGTAGGGGCCTTCATGGTAGGCGATCGCAAGCCGAGAGGAAAGCGGTGGGCGATAACGAGCCGCTCATGAGTAGCAGGGCCGTCTGCTTGCGATGCCCGGCAGAACCCGTCGCAGGCGACGGGAAATGGGCGAAAACCGACCCGTCTTCCAGTCGCAAGCGACCGGGCTAACTGTCACCCTCGTTTGAACCATACCGGTATTCTCCGCAATTTGCCGCAAAGGAGGATTCCGCCGGAGTTGGCTGCCGAAGAAACAAGAGGGTACATGCACTTTCCCGAGGAGAACGCCGTGAAGATACACTTCCTTGGCGCCGCACAACAGGTGACCGGATCGCGATACCGCCTCGAAACCGACACCACCCGGGTGCTGGTCGACTGTGGGATGTTTCAGGAGCGGGAATTCTCGTCGCGCAACTGGGAAGCCAACCCCAAGGCGGCCAAGCAACTCGACGCCGTTCTGCTCACCCACGCCCATCTCGACCATTGCGGCATGTTGCCCAAGCTGGTCCACGACGGGTTCGACGGCCCGATCTATTGCACGTCGGCCTCGGCCGATCTGGCCAAGCTGATCCTTCGCGATTCGGCCGAGATTCAGGCGGAAGATACCGCGTATAAAAAGAAGCGTCACCGCAAGGAAGGCCGCAAGGGAAAGCACCCCGAGCGGCCGCTCTACACGCCCCAAGACGTCGAGCGAACGCTGCCGCTGTTTTCCAGCGTGCCCTACGGACAGACGGTGACC
>JABMRP010000256.1 GCA_013202535.1 Planctomycetota bacterium | reverse complement strand
TGGGCCATCGGGCCGGCGACTACTACATCGTACACCACGGGCTGAAGCTCGACGAGGAAGTGGTCAAGGTCGGAAGCTTTAAGATCGACAGTTCGCTGCAGATTCTGGCCCGCCCAAGCATGATGAGCCCCGCGGAATTGTCCGACGACCCGGCCGCCGTACCGGCCGTCTTCCGCACCCGGCTGACACCGATCTTCCAAACGTATCTGGTCGCCGGCGGCGCGCTCGCCGCCGACGACCCGGCCACCGCGCGCACCGCGGTGATCCGGCTTATCGAGCTGGCAAAGCAGGCCGCTGAAACCGAGGCCAAGGAAAAACTGCTGGCTCCCGATGTCCGATCGAATTGGACCACGGTCAACGACCGTATCATTTTCGCGGCCCACGAGATGCTCGACGCCAAGACCGTGCCGGCGATGCGCGACCGGTTCGGTCCATTATCCGATTCGATGATCCGGCTGGTGAAAACGGCCGGTCACGCGCTGCCGTCGGAGATGGTCGAGTTTCGCTGCAAGGTGGCACGAGAAGGGCGAGAGGGGCGGTGGCTCCAGACGGATCGCACGATTCGCAACCCGCATTTTGGCACCATCCGTCTCGACTGTGGCCAGCAGATGACCACCTATCCATCGCGCCCGCCGTTGGCGATTGCCGCCGAATTCCGCCGCGAGATGCTCCCCGTTTACGACGCCTATCTCACACTGCAACAGGCGCTCACCTACGACCGGCTCGATGAAGCCCGCGCGGCTTGGCTCGACATGCGAAAGGCGGCCTTAACGGTCGACGCGAAAAGCCTCGCGCCGAATGCAGCCCGGGCATGGGGAGCGATCGGGGATCAACTGACCGAAAGCCTGGACGAGAATCCGGCCGACTTCGAGCTGGCCGATTTCCACCGCCCATTCGAGGCTGTCGCCGGCGTGATGCTCACGCTGGCCGATACGCTGGGCCATCCCTATCCACAGCCGCTCTACCAGGCGTTTTGCCCCATGGCCTTCGGCGACACTGGCGCGGTCTGGCTCCAGGCGAAGAAGCGACCGGCCGACAATCCGTATTTCGTCGACGAAATGCAACACTGCGGCACGGTCCAGCGTACGATTCCGCCGCTTCCGTCTCTCGAACCACCCCCCTCGCGACCGGCGCCCCTGCAACCAACGGAGCCCCGGCCATGAGCAAGAAACAAGCTCCGGACGCCATCGGCGGAATGATCGACACCGTGATCCGTTTCTGCCTGGAGAATAAGCTGATTGTCGCGTTGGTGTTGCTGGTGATCGTCGGCTGGGGCATGATGGTGATGCCCTTCGACTACGATCCCGGTTGGTTTCCCCGCGACCCGGTACCCGTCGACGCCATCCCCGATATCGGCGAGAACCAGCAGATCGTCTTCACCAAGTGGATGGGGCGTTCGCCCGAGGACGTCGAAGACCAGATTACCTATCCGCTGACCGTCTCGCTGATGGGCGTGCCCGGTGTCAAGACGATCCGCAGCTATTCCTACCTCGGGTTCTCCAGCATCTGCGTCGTGTTCGACGAGGACGTCGAGTTCTACTGGTCGCGGTCCCGGATCCTCGAACGGCTGAGCGTTGCCCAGAAGGATCTTCCCGCCGAGGTCACCCCGGCACTGGGACCAGACGCCACTTCGCTGGGGCAGGTATTCTGGTACACGCTGGAAGGCTGCGACGTCGAGACGGGCGAGCCGACCGGCGGCTGGGACCTGGACGAGTTGCGAACGACCCAGGACTGGAACGTCCGCTACGCGCTGCAATCGGCCAAAGGGGTCAGCGAAGTCGCCTCGGTGGGCGGGTTCGCCCTGGAATACCAGATCGACGTCGACCCCGACGCGATGCGCGCCAATCACGTCACGTTGAGCGAAATCTACAGCGCCGTGCGCAAATCGAACATCGACGTCGGCGCGCGCACGATCGAAATCAACAAGGTCGAATACGTGATCCGCGGAGTGGGGTTTATCCGCAAGGTCGAGGATCTCGAAGACACGGTGATCAAATCGGTAGATAACGTTCCCATCTACATCCGCCAGATCGCCAAGGTCAGCAAGGGGCCGGCGTTTCGCCGCGGCGCGCTCGATAAGTCGGGAGCCGAGGCGGTCGGCGGCGTGGTTGTGGTTCGCCATGGCGAGAACCCCCTGGAGGTGATCAAGAACGTCCAGGCGAAGATCGACGAAATCGCCCCGGGCTTGCCGCGAAAAACCCTGGCCGACGGACGCGTCTCCCAGATCACCGTGGTTCCTTTCTACGACCGCACGACCTTGATCCGCGAAACGTTGGGAACCCTGGAGACGGCACTCTCCGAAGAGATACTGGTGACCATCATCGTGGTGCTGGTCATGGTCATGCACATGCGATCCTCGCTGCTCATCTCCGGCCTGCTTCCGCTGGCCGTGGCGATGGCCTTCATCGGAATGAAGGTATTCGGCGTGGACTCCAACATCATGTCGCTCTCGGGCATCGCCATCGCCATCGGCACGATGGTCGACATGGGGGTGATTCTTTGCGAAAACATACTCAAACATCTCGACGAGGCGGATCCGGACGAACGGCCCATGGAGGTCATCTTTCGGGCGACCAGCGAAGTGGCGCGACCCGTGCTGACGGCCATCCTCACCACGGTGATCAGCTTCCTGCCGGTTTTCGTGATGATCGGCGCCGAAGGCAAGCTCTTCAAGCCGCTGGCCTATACCAAGACGTTCGCCCTGCTGGCTTCGGTGATCGTCGCCCTGACCTTGATCCCGCCGGTTGCCCATCTGTTGTTTTCCTTTCGGATCGATCGCCGCCGGGCGCGCTTCGTGGTGGCCCAGTTGGTCATCGTCGCGGGCATCGCCGGCGGGTGGTGGATCGCACCGTGGGTCGGGCTCGTGTTGTTGATCCTGGGGCTTTACCTCAACGTTCGCGACTATCTTCCCGCGAGTCTGGCGCCGTGGGTGCCGCGGGCGGCTAACGTCGGGGCGATCGTCTTCGTACTGGTCGTATTGACGCGTCACTGGATGCCTTTGGGCGTGGACGAGGGCATGGTGCGAAATATCGTCTTCATCACCACGCTGATCGGCAGCCTGTTGGCCGGCTTTCTACTGTTCATGCACTTTTACGCCCCCCTGTTGCGATTCTTCCTGGCACACAAGCTGCTTTTCTATTGCTTCCCGGTAACGAGCTGCCTGTTGGGACTGGTCGTGTGGCAGGGTTTTGAAACGATCTTCGGTTTCGTCCCCGCCACGGCCGAGCGCTGCGGTATCGCCGAGCGCGACGTTCGCGGTAACGCGATTTGGACGTGGGCGAAGCATGAATTTCCCGGCATGGGAAAAGAGTTTATGCCGTCGCTGGATGAAGGATCGTACCTGCTGATGCCTTCGACGATGCCTCACGCCTCGATCGGCGAGTCGATGGACGCGCTGCGGAAACAGGACATGGCCGTTCAGGCGCTGCCGGAGATCGACCTGCTGGTGGGAAAAATCGGCCGCGTGGAAAGTCCCTTGGATCCCGCGCCGGTGGCGATGGTCGAAACGATCATCAACTATAAACCGGAATACCTCCACGACAATGACGGCCGCCGGCTCACCTTCCGGTTCGACGCTGAATCCGTCGATTGGTTCCGCGATCTGGCGGGCGATCCGCTTCCGGCACCGGACGGGAAACCGTATAAGGTCCGGGGGACATTCGTGCGCGACGACGACGGGCATCTGATCCCCGATCCGGCGGGAAGGCCGTTTCGTCTGTGGCGCCCGCCGCTTGAGCTTGAGCTGAACGAAGATCGGGAGGAAGCCTGGCCGGGGGTTCGCAACTCGAACGATATCTGGAAGCTCATCGAACGGGCGGCCAAAGTCCCCGGCTCGACCAGTGCCTCCAAACTCCAACCCATCGCCGCGCGAATCGTCATGCTCCAAAGCGGCGTCCGGGCGGCCATGGCGGTGCGGATCCGGGGCGACAAGCTGGAAGACATCGAGCGCGTGGCGCTGGCCGTCCAGGAGTATCTCAAGGAGGTCCCCGGCGTCGAACCGGCCGCGGTCAACGCCGATCACATCGTCGGCAAACCCTACCTGGAGATCGAAATCGACCGCCAGGCGATCGGACGGTACGGCGTCAGCATTCGCGACGTACAGGACGTCATCGAAACGGCCATCGGCGGGCAGACGATCACCACCACGATCGAAGGGCGCAAGCGGTTTCCCGTGCGCGTACGATACCAGCGCGAACTACGAGATTCGATCGAGTCGCTGGGGCGAGTTCTGATCGCCGCAAAGGACGGCACCCAAGTGCCCTTGGAGGAACTGGCGGAAATCCGGTTCAAGCGCGGTCCCGGCGTGATTAAGAGCGAAGACACTCGCCTGGTCGGGTACGTGACCTTCGACAAGAAAGACGGCTTCGCCGAAGTCGATCTGGTGGAGGCCTGCCGGGAGTACCTCGACGCCAAAATCCGCGACGGCCAGCTTGTCTTGCCCGCCGGGGTCGAGCGGCCCGCCTTCATCGGCTCCTACGAGAATCAGGTTCGCTCGGAAAAGACGCTTCTTGTCGTCGTGCCGCTGGCTCTGTTTCTGATCTTCATTATCCTTTACCTGCAGTTTCGAGCCGTTTCGACCACGCTGTTGATCTTCATGGGCGTGTTCGTGGCCTGCTCGGGCGGATTTATTCTGCTCTGGCTTTATGGTACGCCGTGGTTTCTCGATTTCGACGTCTTCGGTCAGAGTATGCGCGAGCTGTTCCAGGTGCGCCAGTACAATCTGAGCGTCGCCGTCTGGGTCGGTTTCATCGCGCTGTTGGGGATCGCCACCGACGACGGCGTGATCGTCGCTTCGTACCTCGACCAGTCGTTTGCCCGGAAGAAGCCCACTTCGATCAAGGAAATCCGCGAGGCCACCGTGGGAGCCGGCCAGAGGCGAATTCGCCCCTGCCTGATGACCACCGCGACCACCATCCTGGCCCTGATTCCCGTGCTCACCAGCACCGGCCGGGGTAGCGACGTGATGGTGCCCATGGCCATTCCGTCCTTCGGAGGGATGTCGATCGAACTGATGACTCTCTTCTTCGTGCCGGTCAGCTATTGCACCATTCGAGAGTTTCGCTTGAAATTTAGTCGTTCCAAGGAACTCGCGGACCGCCGAGAGTCGGAGGGTTCCGCGTGAGTTATTGTCGCTGAAACACGTTTCTTTTTCTGAAAATGGAGGAATTGACCCATGTCGAAGATGAATCTGTTGGCCACCTGTATGGTTGCGTTGGGCCTTGCCGTTGGTATCGTTGGCTGCGCAGGGAGCCCGTCCAAGTCGGGAACTTCACAATCCGACCCCAAGGGGCAAGGGGGAGACGCGAAGGCCGCGAAGATTGCCGCCAACTTGGCCAAGCTTTCCGACG
>JABMRP010000255.1 GCA_013202535.1 Planctomycetota bacterium | reverse complement strand
GGCGGTGGCCGCCGACATCGCCAGAATCGTCAGCCCGAACAACGCGGTACGCAACCTTGGGTACCTTCTCGCAATCATGGTGTCTCTCCTGTGGAAAAAAAAGGGGGTGGTTAGCATGCCGAGTACGGAGTATTGTACGTTACGGCAACGCGCTGAGCAACAGTTGCTACCGTCGGAAGGTCCGAAGGTAACAACGCACCAGACGGCCGAAACCGGCGATTCGCTGGCACAGCCCTCGGCCGTAGAGGAACTCCAGCGCGCCGCGCAGGCCCCGGTATACGTGCGGGCCGTGCGGGTACCACCAGAGATTCTTCTTCACCCACGGCATCAGGTCGTCGACGACGCACTGCGGCTGGGTCATTTCCGCAAACCCGATTTCGCCGTGCGTGCGTCCGATGCCCGACTGTTTGAACCCACCCCAGGGCGTATCGGGCAGGCCGTGGCTTACCAGATGATCGTTGACGGTGACCACGCCCGCTTCGAGCCGCCGGGCCAATCGCCGAGCCGTCTTTCGACTCCTCGACCAGACCGAGGCGGTCAGCCCCAGTTCGGAGTCGTTGGCCAGGGCAACGGCCCGGTCCATGTCCTCGACTTTCATCACGGCCACGACCGGGCCAAACGTCTCTTCTCGCATGACGCGCATCGAGTGGTCGACGTCGACCAGCACCACGGCGGGTATGAAATTGCCGGCGGTTCCCGCGGGGCAGTCGGACTGGGTATGCACCTTGGCACCGCGCGTCGTTGCGCCCTCGACATGCCGCCGCACGACGTCCCGCTGCTTCTGCGTCGTCATGGCCCCCAGATCGACCTGATGATCGACGTCCACGCCGACCCGCAAGCGGGCGACGCGCTGGGCCAATTCTTTGAGGAACGGTTCATGCACGTCGGTATGAACGTAGATACGTTCGACGCCGCCGCACGACTGCCCGCAGTTTTGCAGCCCGGCCCAAACGGCCCCCGCCGCGGCTCGCCCGAGATCGGCATCGGGGCAAACGAGCATCGGATCGTTGCCGCCCAGTTCGAGACATACGGGCGTAAGCGTCTCGGCCGCCTTGGCCATCAGTTGCTTGCCCACGGGCACGGAGCCGGTGAAAAAGAGCTTGTCGATCCCGGCTTCCAGCAGTGCGTCGCCGGCGATCCGGCCGGGCAGATTGATATGCGTAAACACACCCTGGGGTAATTCGGCCGCGGCGAAGCACTGCCGCAGCGCGCGGCCGACCATCTGCGTTTGCGTGGCCACCTTCAAGACCACCGCATTGCCGGCCAGCAGGGCCATGACGACTTCGGAGAAGGGGATGGCGAAGGGGTAGTTCCAAGGCGAGATCACACCCACCACACCCCACGGCACGCGATGAATCCGGCTTCGCTTGTTCGCCAACAGCCAAGAACTGCCGCCGGTGCCTCGTGATTTCAGGAAACGCTTCGCCCGGCGGCAATAGTAGCTCACCGCCAGGGCCGCGGGAAACACCTCGGTGGCCATGGCGTCGACCCGGGTCTTGCCGTTGTCGGCGCTGATCGCCTCGGCCAGTTCATCGGCATGGGAGACGAGATAATCGCGGACCCGGCGCATCGCCGCTACGCGTTCCTTTAGCGGCGTACGTGCCCAAGCGGGCTGGGCCGCGCGCGCCGAACGAAAAGCGGCATCGAGGCTGTCGATCGAATCCAAGGGCGAGTGGCCCAGCAGGCGGCCGTCCAGGGGGCTCGTGCAAGGGGTATTCGCGTCGGGTTTCATGTCCGGCATGTTCTTAATCCCCTGATCGGCCCACGAAATGGTCCATGGAACGATTGATACCCAAGAAGCCCATGATCGCATCGAACCAGCGCAGCGGCAGGACCCGAAACGCGGGCACCAGATGGACCGCCCGAGGCATCAACAGCCGACGCCAGTTGCGCCGAATGGCCCGCACGATACGCTCGGCGACATACTCTTCGTCGAGGATGGGCAGCAGCCACGGGAACCGGGTTTTCACGCCGCGGAACATGCCCGTATTGACGTAATAAGGGCAGACGATCGTGGTCATCACACCGGGCGCCGTTTCGCGGAGCTCTGCCCGCAACGCCTCGTCGAAACCGACGGCCGCCCATTTTCCGGCACAATAGTCGGCCAAACCGGCCACACCGACGCAACCGGCGGCCGACGAAATGGTTACCACGTGACCGGCCCCCGCGCGGATCATATCCGGCAGGAATGCTCGGCCCGTCCAGAATAGGGCCATGGTGTTGACGTCGATGGTTCGGCGGATCTGTTCGTCGCTACACTGGAGAAACCGCTTGCCGGAAACCACGCCGGCGTTGTTGACCAGAATGTCGACGCCTCCCGCGTCCTGTCGCACTTGCTCGGCCGTTTCATGGACGCACTGGCTTTGTGACACGTCGCACACGTAGCCGTACACCGGCTCCGGGCCAACTTCCTGCAATTCTTCGACACACGCAGCCAGGGCCTTGGAGTCGATGTCCCAGATGATCATGCGAGCGCCGCGCCGTGCCATCTTCAGGGCCGTCAGCCGCCCTATGCCGCTGGCGCCGCCGGTGATCAACACGCTCTTGCCGGCGATCTCGGTCATCGTGGGCTCCCCCGGCCTGCATTGGGTGGTTTCAGCCGGTGGGTGCCTGGGGTCGAGTTGCGAGGAACGAGAAACGAGCCCCCAGTTGCTGGAACTCGTGTTCCGGTCCCGGCGGTTGAGCTACCGGTACGCGCTTAGGCACAATT
>JABMRP010000254.1 GCA_013202535.1 Planctomycetota bacterium | reverse complement strand
GCTTCAGCTTGATCCCATCGAGTCCCTTGACCGCTGTCTGGGCGATTTCTCTTTCGTTTTTCAGCCGGTTCGTTCCGACCATCAGCGAAAAGTAAGTATCTCCATCCTGCTGCCAGATGCATAGTTCCCAGCCCTTCATGTCCGTGGCCTTCCGGTTCCTGTATCCATGATTCCAGAATTCGATGAGGCTGCTTTCGTGCAAAGTCTTGATCCAGTCGAAATACGCTTGGTTGTCCTCCTCCAGTGAGACCCCAATGATTCCGAAGGACGCTTTGAGGTTGCGCTTCTTACGGAAATCCGTGACTCGCCGCCATCTTGGAGACACCGGCGAGACGCCGTTCGCCCCATGGTTAGTCACGTCATCGAGTTTCAGGATGATGACCTGGGGAGTCTCGTCCGGAGCTTCATCGCCATGAGCGACATGCCGAAAGGATGCAATGCTCAAGACCACGGCTGCTGTTGGTAATAAGAACGTGAGCTTCACGGTAATCTCCCTGCGATGTGTTGAAATGGATGCTTTCCTATCGAGATATAATCACCTTACTCACTGGATACCAGCCGCCCTTGTCACGTCCTTTGATGCCAAGCTGGACAATCGGCTGCTCGGTCTTCACGCCCACGACACCAATCGACAGGACAACAACTCTCCTTTGTTCTCAAAACGCACGCCGGAACTCTCCGAAACCTTCGTCCGCCTGATCCCTGCCACCCCCTCGCATCACGAGTCCGCCACTCAAATCCCGGAAGAACCACGATAAGGAACAGCAAGTATATCGGCATTGGTTCTTCGATTCCAGGGGTTCCACCGTCGAAGACGTTGGGAAGTGGGACGAAGGTCGTAACACTTTAACGCTGAAAAACGAGAAACGGGGAATTTCTGGCGTGCTCTCAAATCATTTTGGTTCACCCGACGGAAGCGTATGTTGTGGGGGACACTCGGCGGAAACACGAGCGGAACCTTCTGCTCGGGCTCGACAAAAGAGGCCGCCCCTACCACCTTCGCCATCGTATCTGGTGCGGGGAAGTACCGGTGTCGCTTCTCTGTTGCCGGACGTGTCCAATCGTCGAGAAACGTTGCCCTTTATGAAAACTCCGTTCAGTCGAAATTCGCTGGGCCCGGTCCGTGGCTTAGTAAACCGCACTGAGACCCGTCAGGAACATGTGGGCCGTGCCGCTGTTGAAGGCCACGGACAGGTCTTCGTAGTCCTCGTAGACGTAGCGGAGGTAGGCGGATATGCGATCGCGCGGCGACCAGTCGAAGCCGCCGGTGATGCGAATGCGGTTGACGATCACGTCGGAATACTGCGGAAGGTCGGGCCAGGGCTCCGACGAGTCGATCGCATCGCGGGCCCAAACGAACTGCGCGCCCGCGGAGAACGTCAACTGCCGGGTCCATGCGTAGCTGGCGCCGGCGCTGAGCACGCGGCCCTGGCCGCCGTAGCTGAAGCGCCGGGTGTCTCCCACCGACACGTCCGGCGTGTCGCTCGGGAGGGTGATGTCCTGGTCGATCCAGTTGGAGTAGTACCCGTAGCCGGCCGATAGCGACCAATCGGTCGTCGGCGCGTACCACAGGGTAAAGGTCATCGGGTAGTTGTCTTCCTCGAAATCGGCGATCTCCGAGTGGTGCTCCCGGTTCTGGAAACCGACCGAGGCCGTAGCCAGAAAACACGTGCTGAGCGTCCACGTGCCGCCGACTTCCGCCAAACTCTCCAACTCCGGTAGATTCGTGTTGGTGTATCCATAGTAGCCGTTCACGGCGAACAGCGGGTCTTGGGTCGACCGCAACCGGTAGCGCACGAACGTTTCCAGGTTCGACGACCATCGTAGCGAGGAGCCGAAATGGAACTCCGCATAGGTGGTGCGCTCCTGGTCGAGTACCAAACCGGGCGGGTTGTCGAGATCCTGAATCACGTACGCGGCGTAGTCCCTCTGGAGCACCCCCTGTTCGCATCCCAGGGTGAACCCGAGCCCCGGATGCTTGGCGCGTTGGCGGAAGGGGCGCCAAGCGGCTTCCGCCCCTACCGTGCGGCGGGAGTAGTCGATCGGATGCCGGATTCCATAGGGCGGAACGATCGACGTGAGCACGGCCAGCGCGGCCTGTTCCTCGGCCAGCAGCGGCGAGGGAAACTGGTTCCGCTGCTCGTTCCAGGTCGCATAGCCGGTCAAGCTCACCCCGTCCCAAGATCGGTTGGTCAACCGCAGATCGTATCCGTGGAACTTGCGGTGGGCATCGCGAGTCCGGTTGTGCGTGTCGCCCGTTTGTAGCCGGGCGTAGAAACGGGTGTCGGCCGGCAGGTTGACGCCCAGCTTGAGCCGGTCGACCTGGGTGAAGTTTTCCGGGACCACGGCGTAGGGCTGATCGGACGGGAAGTGGAGGCCGAACTCCCGCGTGACCACCTGATCGTTCTGGTCGAAGATCCGCATCGGCCGCGAATACTCGGCGACGACCGGGCCGAGTTTGGCTTCGATCACCGGCTCGAACTTGGCGGTCACCCAATCGATCCGCTGTCGCTGGCTGAGCAGGTGGCAGGTGTTGTTGGGAAGCGGGCCGGGGGCTTGGGGAACCCCGCCCGAGCAATGCCGCACGGCATTGGCCTGGCGGTCGCCCTGCTTGCGCATGACGCGAAAGTTCAACCGCACCTTGACGTGTTCGCCCAGTTTGCCCTTGAACGACGTCTTCAACTCGTCCACGCGAATGGCGTAATCTTCCCCGACGTTGAGATCCTCGCGGACGATCTCCTCACCGCTTTGCAGATCGCCCATGTTCAAGAGCGGGTCGTGGTCTAGCCGGTGCGGATAACGGTCGAAAGCAAGTTCCGCTTCAAATCGCGGACTAAAATAGTCGAGCCCGACCTGGGCAGCTTCGTCATCCAATCCGGTGGCGAACAGATCGATCGTGCGGCAACCGTCTGATTGCAGCAGGTCCAGGTCAAAAAAGGGCGCCGGATCAAGGCCCTGATACTCTCCAACCTTGGTCGGGTCTCCCTTGAACAAAACGCTCCACCAGCCGAACCGAAACGCCGTGTCCGGCCGATTCGACGACTGACCGCGGGCGAACATCGCATAATCGTCGGCAGGGGATGGTGCCCGGTTTGTGGGCAGGACGGGCGAGACCGGCAGAGCGAAGTTCGCGGTGCCGCGAGAGGATTCCGCTTGGAACGGGTGGGTGGGAAAATGGAGGTTCGAGTGCCCCTCAATGCGAGGGCCGGCATCGGGGGCCGCCGGTTGCCACGGAAGCAACTCCAGCGGTCCTTCGCCCCGCGGACCTCCGACGGGCTCCTGGTACCCGGCAGAGAAAACAGGACCCTGCGTTGCCACGGGGACGCGGGGCGATGCGAACTCCTCCCAGCCATCGGCGCGCGGGGAGCAAGCCAACGCAAGAAACAAAGCCACCAGGGCGGTATGACCGACCTTCGGTGCCATGCATGCTTCCTCTCTGGGCTGGTTTGCTGATCGGTTGCCGGCTCGGGACGTCTCCCAAGCCTATCGTTGGAGTTGGCCAAAACAGGCGAATCCCGACGGTTGATCCGAGCCGTGAACTTGGGCGTGACACTGCGTGCAATCGGTAAACAATGCCTGCCGCATTGCCGGTGTCGTGGGAATCATCGGATCGAGCGGTCCGCCACCGACGTTGGTCGTGTCGGGTGCGACAAAGTGACATCGGAAACACTGTTCGGAGCGTCCGTGCGTCGAGTGGCCGCTGTGGCATCGCAGGCAGAGGAACGTCGTCGGCTGGTGCAGCAGGTTGTTGGTCACCGTGCCGTGTGGGTTGTGGCACGTCCCGCAGTTCTCCGTCACCGGCGCGTGCTCGTAGGCGAACGGGCCCTCCTTTTCCGCGTGGCACTCGTAGCAGAGTTCGTTGACGGTGGCCTCTTTGAGGTTGCCGCGGGCCTGGCCGTGCCCGTCGTGGCAGTCGGAGCAAACCATCTTGCCCTCGGCGATCGGATGGTGTGAGGGCAGGGAGGTCTCGCCGAAAACTTTCGGGTGGCACTTGTAGCACGCCCGCGGCTCGTCGACGGCCATCGGCAGCCGCCGGGGGCGCTGGACCGACGTGTGCGAGATGCCGACCACTTGCCGCACGTCGGAGCGCGGGTGCGGATTGTGACAGTCGGCGCAGGCCACGCCTTCGCGGCTATGCGTCGACGAATGCCACGCCATCGTGGGCGCGCCGTCGTGACATTCCAGGCACAGTTCCCTTCGCGTGTTCATGCGGACGCGGTCGTGCGGATCGTGACACGTTGTGCAGTTGAAATCGTTGGGTCCGAGGATCTGATGGGCATGGGCAACCCGCTGCAAATCGCGCATCTCGGAGTGGCACCGGAAGCAAGTCTCCGGTTGATCGACGGCCATCGGCGGCCCGTTCTGGGGATGCGGATCGTGGC
The DNA here is from genome assembly GCA_013202535.1 of Planctomycetota bacterium. Lineage (GTDB taxonomy): Bacteria > Planctomycetota > Planctomycetia > Pirellulales > Thermoguttaceae > JABMRP01. Next base: position 11,395 of record JABMRP010000254.1, on the reverse strand, counting down.
AGTCCGTACAGGCAAGCTCCGCCAGTTCGTGAGGCGACGCATGCCACTGGTTCATGTGGGACCCGTCGTGGCACGTCAGGCAGAGTTCTTTCTTGGTCTCCCGTTTCACGTTGCCGTGCGGATCGTGACAGGTCGTGCAATCGAACTGCTGAGGATGCTGCTCCACGTTGCGCGGGGCTCCGCGCGGGGGAGGGTCGTGACAGGAGGTACAGGCGAACGTGAAGGGAACGCCGATCTGATGGGGATGGGCAACGCGCTCCAGGTTCACCATCTCCGCATGGCAGCGGTAGCAGACGTCCGGCGAAAAAGCCGCCAAGTTGTGTTGCTTTCCAGGAGGTTCCTGAATGTCGACGGCGCTCTGGTGCTGAACCAACTGGACCGGATGTGTGTTGTAAGGCGGATCGGCCCGGACCGTGGTATCCACCGGGGGAGTGCCCGGTGGAACGAGATAGTGGGCTCGGTGGCAGTCCGTGCAGGCGACACCCTGGCGGGCGTGCGCTGAGGTTCGCCACGCCGTCACGCAAGGCGCGCCCGGCCGCACGCCGTTGTCATCGTGGCACTGCAGGCAGATCTCGGACCGCTCGGCCGGGCTGATCAGTTTGCCCGTGGTGGTCCCGATTTCGGGAGTCCGGAAGCTGAGAATCGTGTTCGGCGTTGCCCCTCGGGACTCCGTGTGCAAACGGCTGCCGCCGTGGCAACTCTCGCACGCCACGCCGTGGTGCGCGTTGGCGGCAAATGCTTGCGCGAAGGTCTCGTGACAGGACGCGCAGAACGCGTCCTGCTGGACCGTGTCGGCACCGGGGATGATCGGGAGGGGCACGCGGATCGGCGGATGCTGAGGCTCCGGAGTGTCATGCCAACTGGCCGCTACGACTACGGTCGAGCTTTCCTGCCAGGGTTCGTGCCCTTTGGGCCAGCCTGGGGTGGCGTTTGTCTCGGAACGCCGCGTCGGGATCTGTTGAGAATTGCATGCCGTCATCCCCGGCAGGAGCATGGCCACCAGAGCCAGCCCGAGGCAAGGAATACCGGTTGCGTCCTCGACGCGTCGCAAGACATCCACCGACGAAACCTCCATGTTGTGCCGAGTCGGCTGCCGGCCGCCAAGAATCCCGCCCGTCCCGCTGGATCGAGGGGGACGTGGCACTTCCCGGAGGAAACATCAGCATCCCTGCCGCGATGCGCGCGCACACTTTCTCTGCGGTTCTATTACAGTATTTCGCCTGGCCAGGCAAGGTGAAATTCTTCAGGGAATCATCCGGGTTACGCGGAGTGGAGGCGGATTTTCCGCGAAGAATCCCGCAGTATCATGGATTCGGCACCCGGGAAATCGGCTATCGGCGGGAAGTGACGCCGTGGGAAGGAGTCTGAAGGCGCGCGGCTTCTTCAATCGAATTTCGCCGTTGGCCGGTTGTACGAGACGATGATCGCGGCGCCGACAAAGGCCAGTTGCAGGAGGCATGCGCTGCCCACCCAGAGGGGTCCTTCCTCGCCACTGAGGCCGTAGTTATGCAACCCGCCGTGGAGGAAATTCACGCCGTACCAGGCCATCAGCACGAACGTGAAGCAGAGCACGGCCCCGGCCGTCATACCGCGGTTGCCCAGCCAGTTGGTGTGTCGGGCGTGCAGAATAATCAAGTAAGCCAGCAGCGTGATCAGGGCCCAGACTTCTTTCTTGTCCCAGCCCCAGAATCGCCCCCAGGAAAAGTCGGCCCAGATTCCGCCAAGAATCGTGCCCACCAGCAGCAACAGCACACCGGCCTTGAGCGACTCGTAGGTGAACCGGCACTGGACCTTGATCGTCTCTTCCTGATGGAGGCCGAGCAGGTAGGTGCCGAGCGTGACGTTGCCGATGCCCACGGCCAGGGCAAGCGCGGCGTAGCCGAGCATAATCGTCATTACGTGAATGACCAGGAACTCGGGGCTGCGCAACACGGGCGGCAGCGGGCGCAGCGCGGGGTCGAGCACCGACGGGCAGAAGTCGGCCAGCAGCAGAATGATCGTCGTCACCACGGCCGCGGCCGCGAGGATTCCGTGTCTCCGCGACCAGAGCCCGAACACCAGACCGAACGCCGCGGTGCCCAAGGCCGTGAAAACCACGGATTCGTAGAGATTCGTTACCGGCGGGGTCCCCTTGAGCACCCAGCGGATCACCAGGCCGATGAGGATCGCCCCCAGGCCCACGGCCAGGGCAACCAGCCCGGCAACGGACACGGCCTTCCATCGGGTGTTCGTGCTGCCAATCGCCAAGCCCACCGCCGCGATCAACGTGAATATCCAGGCGACGCGGAACGGCCGCCAGGTGTTGTAGCCGACTTCCAGCCGGATGATCCCCGGTGTTGGGTAATCCTTGGACTCATCCACCAGCTTGGGCCCCAGTTCTCGCAGCGTGGCGAGCAGGGCGTCGGAGGCCTCGTTGAAGGACTCGGGAGAATCGGCCAGGTAGGCGGCCTTCGCGTCGCGCAGATGCAATTGCACCATTCGCATCTCACCGCTCGGGTCGGACTTGTCGTCGAAGTCCAATCGGGTGAGAGCGGCCGCCGAGTACCAGCGCCCCGTCTTGTCGCCCCGGATGGGCATCATCCGAAGCCCCTGCGCCGTGCGGAGAATATGGTAGGACCAGAGCCTCTCGCTCAGTTCCCGGGCCGCTTTCTGGAATTTGCCAAACTTGCCGCTCTCGTCGGGTCGGACGCTTTGAACCCAGATTAGAAACGGCGCTCTCTTGGAGCTCTCGGGATCTTCGATCTTGGCCTTGCAGAGTTCCACCGGCGAAATACGTTTCTGGCCGTCGTCCATCGCCAGCGCCTTGCGCAACTGGGCGTTGGTTACCGGCAGCAGGGGTGCTTCGTCCCATTTGTCGGGCTCGTGGGAAGCGAAATAGGCAGCCAACTCACTCAGCCCGCCGGCCACGTGCGGATCCGCGGCCGGTCCCCAGTCCTGTCGCTGCAACACCATTTCCAGATAGAGTGCCGTCGGCTCCACCGTCTGGCCGCTCTCGGGATCCGCGACGCTGGTCTGACCGGTAATCGCCCATACCGAATCCCGGGCCAGCGTATCAAGCGGCTTGTGCCTGCCGCCGCCCAGGACCGGAAGGTATCGCCAGGCGTCGGTCTGAAAGGTCTCGCCGGCAGCCGGCGCAGGCAGGGCCGTCGCGAGCAACACGATCAAAGTGGCCATCGAACGGTACATCAAAAGAGACCTCGCAAGTAGAATACCATGAAGGTCCCCAGGCAAATCATCACGCAGCCCGCGTACTTCAGCAGCCTTCCCGGATCGTAAGCCACGCGCAGACGGGACACCTCCCTGCCGTCGCCCGCATTGTCGAAGCCCGACTGGTACAACGTGAACTTACCGTATTCCGCGGGCTCGTTCATCGCGATCTTGTGCTGCTGCGTGAGCCCCGATTTGTCCTCGATTTCGACGACACTGGAATACGTGGCGTCGCCCATGCCACCCGGGTTCATACCGCGCTCGAAGTCGATCAGTTTCAGCGAGAAACCGAGCGGACACTGGGCGTAGTCAAAGTCGATGCGCATCGGGCCTTTCGGCGTTTGCATCGTGTACGCCCCAAACTGCCGGTTGTTGCGCTGCAGCCAGATCTCTTGCGTTTCTCCCGCGACGGAAACCTCGAAATGGGCAGCGGCCTCCGGTGCGGCGGATTGCCCGGGCTTTTTCTTGACCGGCGTGAACTTCGTCTCCCGCCGGGCGTGCCGTACGTGCCGGAGAAGGTGGACCTGGTAACCGCTGGAGGTCTTGATCGTGTCTCCCTCGCCAACTTCGCCCCGCGACTCGTACCGCTTGCCCGTGCCCACCCGGCAGAACAACTTCCCGTCCGGCGCCTGAAGAAACTCCACTGCCTGTCGAACGGCAACGGCCGGGTGGTGATAGAAGAACTTGACCGGACACTCGATTCCCCGCGACCCGCTGAAATCCATCAGCGGCGTCTTCGCCAGGCTAAGTTGCCGCAACGGCTCCTTGACGTTGGGGAGATGGACCCACAGGTCCAACATCGGGTTGTGTGGCTCGTCCCCCGCGGAGTTGAACGTGCCGTCGGGCTCCGACGTCGGTTGGGCAAGATACCGGACGATCTCCACTTTCGTCCCGTCGTCGCCGATCGAGACCGTCTTGCCGACGTTCTCATCGACCGGGATCTGCTTGACCTGGCCTTTGTAGTGAATCGAGAGCAGCCCTTTGGCCCCCAACTTGTCGGTTGGCGGGTCGAGCAAGTCGGCCAGCATCGAGCGTACCGGCACTTCGCTCAACGTGACGTTGGTCGGGCCAACCGTCATCGTGGTGCCGATCGTCTTGCGCCCCACGAGCCATTTCTCGGTCACCTGCCGGCCGTCGGCTCCGACCAGTGCGAAATGAATGACCGGCGAGGAAACACCCGACGGATCTTCACCCCAACCGGCCGTACCGTAGGCATGGCGGTAAAGCCCGAGAACCTTGACGCGAATTTCATCCGACTCGCCCAAGTCCTTTGTCCGGCCGCCGGGCCAATCGGCCGGGCCGGGCGCGAACGAAAAATCCACAGCGACCGTTGCGTCCCCTTCGCGCCAGGACGTCGTGAGTTGCGAGCGGTCTCTAAGGATGAGGGATTCGGCGGGCGGCCCCCCTTCAACGACCTGGACATGGCCGTCGATCCCCGCCACGAACGTTTGAAACGAGCCGGCCATCAAGACCAGCAGCCCGGCGTGGGCAACCAGGAACCCGATGTGGCGCCGCTTCCAGGGAAGCTTCAACAGCATGGCCACGACGACGTTTCCGGCCAACAGAGACACCAGTGTGATGAACCACCAGCTATGGTAGATGAACCATAGCGCATAGTCCAAGTCTCTTTCGGACTCCAGGAACGTTGCCCTTGCCAACACGACAATCGAGACGGCCATCAAGACCAAAGCCAGCTTCAGCGATCCGAGGAATCGGAGGCTCGCGAGAATCGGGCCGCCCCAAGACGGATCGACCGCCTTCTCCTGCTGGGGAGCGTTTATGCGGGAATGAGCAGGGCCGCTCTTGCCGCCTCTCTTCTTCGCCATAACGGTTACTCGGACGCGGAGGAAAAGGATATCGAGGCTACCGGCGGCGAAGGGGCTGGAATCGACGTGAACTGCCGGTATCCTCAAGCCTATCACGCCGATAGCCCCCGGGCAAGCCCCGCCCGGGGCGGTGATCCGCCCCTCGGTCTCCGGTATACCCAAGGGACGGGAGTTGAGCCTCATGTGGCCTTCAGCCGCAAGCAAAAACGTGGGAAAGATCTTCAACCGGCCTCACGGACACGCGCGTCAACAGGTAGAAAGTCTCAGCCCAAAACGCCGATAAAGAAGCCCTTGCCAGACTTGTGTCGCTTCTGCTTCACAAGCCGGGCAAGGGCCGGATTCAGCAATCTCTCGGGAGAGATTGCGGTTTTACACTACCGCGTAACGGGTCAGTTCTTCTCCGCGGTGAAGGTGTCCAGTCCTCCGCCGGCGGTAATAACGATGCCGTTCATCGTTCCGTTGCCGCGGTTGATATTGGCGAAGTAGGTGCTTCCCACCCCCCAGCTTTCGATGGTGAACTCCATGTCGAACCAGAAGGTGGTTCCGGCCGCCTCCATGCCGAAGGCCACGGACGACCCGTTCTTGATGGCGGTGAAGACACCCTCCGTGTCGCCGGCGGCTTTTTCGAAGGTAATCTCGAAGTCCTCCTCGGCCGCCGGGTCCACGTCCCAACTGTCAGCCGTGGGAGCGGCGGGATCCGTGACCGTCACGGTGAACGTATCGGTGACCGGATCGTCGGATCCGTTGGCCAGCGTAACGATACCCTCGGTCGTGCCGACCGGGAAGACGTGCGAAGTCGTCAGGTCGCCGTTCCACGACCCACCGGTGAAGGTGATTGTCGTGGGGAAGGCGGGCGGGGTGCCGTCTCCCATGTTCCACGCGGCCGTCAGCGTATCCCCTTCGGCGGGGGTGGCCGGCAGAACGAAGCTGGCGCTCAGCGTCGTCGTATCGCCGGCTTCGTCCTCGTAAGGACCACCGGCGTCCACGGAGAACTCGGGCTGCGACCACATGTCGGCGTGGCAACTGTTGCATCCGGGCGTGTCGTAGATACCGAACGCGGCTCCGGTGAGCTGTCCGGTTTCGGTGTCGGCATGGCACACGGCACACTCAGCCAACGGGTCGAAGCGTTCAGCCCCGAATCCGTGATGGCTCGATGCGCTGCCGGCGGCCGGCGAAGTGCCCGGAGTCGCGTCCCACGTGGCGTGGCAGCCCACGCATGGGCTGTTGTGCGGGGCGCCGGGATAGTCCGGATGGGCACCCTCGACGTCGTGGCAGAAGGCACACGCGATGGCGGCGCCTTCGTCATTGCCCCGATCAAGACCCCACGGGTCGTCACGCTGCGGGAAGTGGTGGGATTTGGCAAAGGGACTGACGTCGCGATCGACCACGTCGTGCTGGTAGCGCTCGTGGCAGTGGAAGCAGAGATGGTCCAGCCGGATGAAATGTCCCCACTCATGCACGTTCGAGTAGCGACCCACCGCGTTCTCGAGGTTGTTTTCCTGGGCGTGCGTATGCTGGTTGTGGCAGCTCACGCACTCGACTTTGCCGTCAACCAACAATTCGTTGGGCTTGGAGCCGTAGCGGTTCAGGCCGTTCCTCGGAACCATGTGGGACGACGCGTCGGGGGCGTCGTCGTAGACGATGCCCACCGGGTGGTGGTGCTTGAGGTCGGTGCCGAGATACGCGCCGTCTCCAGAACCGATCTTCAGCAGTTCCGTGCCGGCGGCTCCGCCAAAGGCGTCGATCGGAAGGGTCCCGTCGTGGCAGCCCAGGCACTTGAGGCTGATTTCGGCCGGCTGCGGGTTGTCCGTGCCGGTCGTATCCGAGGAGACGTACCCGCCATTGTCGGGTTGGTCCGTCTCTTCATGGTTCCAGATCGGTCCGTCATGGCAGACGATACAGCCTTGCTCTTCAGTCTCGGGGTCCCCGTCGTCCACGAGAACATCAAAATCGTGTTCGGTGTCTTGAATACCCCCGGGAGGGAGCAGCCAATCGGGCAGCGGGTCGTGCGCCTCGTGGATGCGACTGCCCCCGTTGGACACGTCACCCACGCCATCCTCGTGGGCATAACCGGTTGCCCAAAGGCCAACGATCGCGACAGCCGCGATCGCCGTAAAGAAACATACTTTTCTCATCTCTCGATTCTCCCATTTGCAGAGGCGATCATAGGATTAATCCAACACCCTAATTCCACTGGCTCTACCCCGAGGCCATGGAAGAACGGGGGAAAACAGGCTCTTCAAGCAAGCCAATCGACCATGCTGACGATTCTATCAACAAGACATGAAAATACGGTGAAAACCGCCAGATTTTTCCGGCACGCCGACTCGACAGTTTGTGATCCTACCAACAAGACATGAAGGATTGGTGAAAACCGCCAGGCTTTCCTGCCCCCGGCTACCTCTGCCCCGGCTGCCATCGCACAGAGTTTGGGTGGAGTCCATCCGGCCGATTTAACCGATCTGATGTACATGCGTGACACCTCAGAGTGGCTCCGCGAACCAAATGGAGCTGGCTCCGTTGTAGTCGAAGACGATTCCCCGCATCGTTCCGGCATGGCGATCGATATTGCCGAAGAAGACGGCTCCCGTGGGGTCCATCCAGAAGATCACCTTGCCGAACTCCGCGCCGAGCCCGAAGCGGACCTCACCGCCGGTGTGCGTTGTCCTGACGAAGAGGACCTCGCCGAACTTCTCAAAGCTCACCGAGGAATCGGCAAATAGGTACGGCATTTTGACCGCCCAGGCATCGGCCTCGGGAGGCTCCGTGTCTTCGCTGATTTCAACGGCCACGTCGGCAACGCCCGTGTAGGGCCCGCTGGCGTCCACTTCCGGAGGCAGGTTGGCCGGGGCCTCGGCGGCCGCCGGGGCCGTGTCCGTCAGGCCGTTGGCATCGGCCAGCGGGGCGAAGTCGGGATCGGGCCACACTTGATCGTGACAGGTGTAGCACGAAGGCCCCATGTCGCCGGTCAGGTCCGCGCCGTGGCACAGCGAGCAATTGCCCGTGCCGAAGGGGTCGTCGCGGTTCGGCGCGTGATGGCCCGGCGCCGGCGGCAAGGGAGGAACGAAGTCGTTGTGACAGGCCATGCACGACGGCCCCATGTCGCCGGTCAGATCGCCCCCATGGCACATGGTGCAGTTGTTCCAGGGGTCCTGGCGGCCGGGGATGTGATGGGCGTCCGCCGTGGACTGCCCCACGTGGCACGTATTGCAGAGGACAACTCCCTCGATCGGTTTGACCAGAAAGCTCGGCAGCCCGCTGTACCCGTGCTGGTCGTGGCACGTACTGCACTCGATCTTCGACGCGTCCGAGAGCATGTCCTGGGTGATCGTTCCGCCTAGCCCGCTGGGGGTCGTCGCCGGGTTGTGCAACTGTCCGTCGGTGACCGCCAAGGCCGCGTTGTAGGTGAAGCTGACCGGATGGTGGTGCCTGATGTCGGTTCCGAAGACGGCCGAGCCAGTCATGCGGGTCGAACCTTCGTGGCTCCCGAAACTGTCCAGCGGAACCGTCCCGTCGTGGCAACTCAGGCACTCGGCCGAGGTTCCGCCGGGCTGGCCCAGATCGGTGGCGTCCAGCGTCGGGCTATTGGAGACGGTGTAGGTCTCGGTGGAGAGTTTGTGATTGAACGTCGCTTGTGCCGAGTGACAAGTCAAACAGAGGTACTCGCTGGGCCACCATGCGTACGACGTGAAGTCGTGAGCGGATCCTTTGACTCCCAGGCCAATGGCTTCCACTGCGCAGAAACCGATCGCGCAGCCCGCGATGATCGCCGAAAGAATAAGGGTTCGATTCATCCGATACCCGGCAACGACCGTTACTCCTTAAACGCTTCCTGCATGGATTGTTACCACAAGTAGTCGCAAGAATATCAGAGTGGCTCTGCGAACCAGAGGGAGCCGGCTCCGTTGTAGCCGAACACGACTCCCTGCATGTTTCCGGCAACGGGATCAATGTTGCCGAAGAAAATGGCGCCGGTCACGTCCATCCAGAAGATGGTGCCGCCGCTCTCCATCCCGATCCCGAAGTAGACCTCACCGCTGGGAAGCGTTGCCTCGGTCAACAGAATGCCGGCAAAATCCTCCATCGCAACGTTGAAATCGGCGGGCAAGTAGGGGAGTTTCACCGCCCAGGACTTGCCTCCCGGAGAATCGCCTCCCGGAGGATCGCCTCCCGGAGGCGGCGGACCGGTGACCGTGACCTGCAGTTCAACCACTTCCGGATCGTTGACCCCGTCGGACACCGCGAGTTCCACGGTGTAGGTCCCCGCTTGCGTGTAGGTATGACTGATCGTCGGGCTTGCGCTGGGCCCTGAAGGCGCGCTGCTGTCGCCAAAATCCCACGTGTAGCTGAGCGTATCCCCGTCGGAATCGGACGTGTCGGACGCGTCGAACTGCACCGGCTGGTCGACGTCGCCCGAATAGGGACCGCCCGGATCCACGTCGGGTGGTGAATTCGTCAACGTGATCTCGACCTCCACGGTCTCAATCACCGGGAGGTTGACTTCATCGGTCACGGTGAGCGTTGCGGTGTAGGTTCCGGCCGCCTCATAGACATGGGTGGCCTTCGGGTTCTGGCTGGGGAATTGAGGCGGCGTGCTGTCTCCGAAAAGCCACAGGTAGGTCAAGGCGTCTCCGTCAGAATCGGTCGTCTTCGAGGCGTCGAGTTGTACGGCCTTACCGGCAACGCCCTGGTAAGGACCGCCGTGATTCACGTTCGGCGGCGAGTTGCCCCCTCCACCACCGTTCCACAGTTGTTCGTGACAGGTGAAGCAAGAAGGCCCCACGTCGCCGTTCAGGTCATCGCCATGGCACAAAGTGCAATTAGTCAACGGCGCTTCGCGGCCAGGGAAGTGATGCCCCGACGCCGGTGGATTCGGAGCGACAAAGTCGCTGTGACAAGACGTGCAGGAAGGTCCAATGCCGCCGCCCAGATCGGGCCCATGGCAGGTCGTGCAGGACCCCGCGCCCCAGGGATCATCGCGGTTGGGAAAGTGATGCTGCGCGAGGAGGGAAACGGGTGTCAGCGCGACAACGGCTAGCGCGGCCGCAACCCACGCAAGAGATCGGATCGAGTTCGGTGCGTTCATGGATCTTAACTTTCGCCCCTTGGAGAAATGGATGTAAGAAGTCGTGCAAATCGGAGTCGCCGCTTACGTCTGCAATCCCTTGCCTACGATAGCCTTGCCTACGGGGGGATTGCCTGCGACCGAGTCTCCCTCCTCGTCACCACTCTCGATAATACCAAGGGAGTGATGAAGAAAAGATGAAAGCCGCCGGGCTTTTCCGCACGGCAACGTCCTGCGTACGTCCCCACCTCCCCGGCACGGGGGGTGCCGCCGCGGAATGCCGTTTCACAACCGGAAAACCGGTTGCTGCCGCCGGGCCAGAGCCATCTGCCCGCTACGGTTGGGAACTCCCGTCCAAGAAGACGCGGACGGCGAACACGCCGTCTTCGTTGACGTCGGCCGAAGCGTCTCCACCGAGCGATCTGGCCAGACGTCGGGCCAGCGAGAGCCCCAGGCCGACGTGCTTTCCGTCACTGCCGCGGGAAGCGTCGGCCCGCCAAAAGGTCTGGAACGCCATCGACGCCTCGGCCTGGGACAGTTGGCATCCGGTGTTGGCAATCGCCACGTAGACGGCGCCCGCGGAGTCCTTGCCGCCGGTCACCCAAATCCGCCCGTTGGAGTCGGCGTATTCCACGCTGTTTTCGAGCAGATTGGAGAGGATGATGGAAAGGCTGACACGGTCGGAAATGCCAGCAAGATCCTTGGACACCCGGTTCTCGAAGGCCAGGGAACGCTTGGCCGCTTGTTGTCGTAGCGGCTGCCAGCATTCGTCGATAAGCTCCGACAGGCCGATCGTCGCCTTGCGGTTGGCAGCCTTCTCGCGGTCGAACCGGGCCAGCAAGAACAGGTTGTCCACCAGCGATTCCATCTTCTCGACGATCGACGAGCAATCCTGCAGCGATTCGCGATATTCGCCGGTCTGCTCATCGCAGAACAGGGCCACGTCGATCGTCGATCGCATTCCGGCCAAGGGGGTCCTCAGTTCGTGGGCCACGTCGCCGGCAAAGGAACGCTCGCGCTTCAACGAGATTTCTATCTCAGCCTGGGTATCAGCCACCTCGCGTTGCACCCATCCGAGATAGCCCCAGAAGAACCCGCACAGCAGCCCGACCAGCACGAAGCCGGACGTGATCAGCATCGCCACCAGCTCGTTCCTCGCGACGACACTCTCGGTGATGTCGACCAGCGACAAAATGTACCCGACCTTGCGACCGTCGGATTCCTCCAGTGGGACGGCTCCGCAGCGAAACGTCTTCGATCCCGCGGGAAAATCGAACTCCCAGCCGGCGAGTTCGAT
>JABMRP010000253.1 GCA_013202535.1 Planctomycetota bacterium | reverse complement strand
CTCTGGACGATGGCTCGCATGATGGCCGGATAGTACAACTCCTGGGTGTCGTCGATTTCGTTTCGGCCCGGATTTCCGCCGGTATGGTAGTGACCGATCAGGTCCTTGTGGGTCTGGATCGTGCGGATGATGTCGCCTTCCATGATCTGGGCATGGTAGATGTCGTACAGGATCTTCACGTTGGGAGAGCCGACCCGGGTGCAGACCTCGACGCCCCAGGCCATGTTGTCGAACATGTAGCCCTTGTGGTCGACCTTGCTGTTGAGGTACTCGATACAGACGTTGACCTTCTTCTTCTCGGCGAGGCCCGCGACCTGTTTCAGCGCCGCGACCGCGTTTTCGATGCCCACGTCGTCGGGGATCCCGCCGCGGTTACCCGCCATGGCAATGACGTTGGAAAAGCCGTATTCGGCGTTGGCCTCGATCGCGGCGCCGATGCGGGCAATCGCCTGCTCGTGCTTTGCCCGGTCGTTGACGGCGCCTCCGCCGGAGGTCATCGTGCAGACCAGGCCGTGCTTCTTCAGCGTAGGAAAGTCGTCCGGTTTGAGCAGGTCGATGCCCACCAGGCCCATCGTTGCGCCTGCTTCACAGAGCTGGTCGAGCGAGAGTTTGCGGTAGCACCAGCGGCTGGCCGACTGGTTGATCCGCCCCTCCTTAACGACCCGCTTGATCCCCGCGGCTGTGTTTTCGGCGGCTGTGTTTTCGGCGGCTGTGTCTTGGGCCAGGATGGGGGCTGCGACGGCTCCGGCGGCGACCATCGAGGCTCCGCGGATGAGGGCCCGGCGCGAAAGTTTGCCTGTGTTCATTGGTAATCTCCAATCGAGGGCGGGTTCGACTTAGTGGTTGCTATGACACGACGGTTGTTACCACATTCGAGGCGATTCCTCAAGTGCTTGTACGATGGCGCGGCGTTAGCGTGTGCTGAACGTCAGCGCCGGCAGCCCGGCTTGGTTGAACAGGTTCGCCCAGGTGTGATTCCTCGACCAGGCATAACGAACGTGGACGGGTTTCGAGACTTCCGCGCTGCCGGCGACGACCGTATCGCCGTCGATCTCGGCTTCGGCCCAGTGGAAGATGCCGTCTTCGCCGGCAATTTCAAAACCCTGCAGCTTATCGGCGTGCTTGATCGCCAGCCCCTGGCCGACGTGGCCGAAGCGGATGCGAATCTTGCCGCCTTGGGCGGTGTGCGATTCGTAGAGCGGGCCGTAGATTTCCACCTTGCGGCCGTAGACGAGACCCAGTGCCACACGGCAGGCTCGCCGGCCGTAGCCCGACTTGTTGATCGGATGAACTCCGCTGCCCAAGTCACTGGCCGTGGCCATCGCCGTATTGGGGTGCTGCATGATCTTGATGTGCAGTGCTCGATACTGTCCGTCGGCGTCCTTGTTGGGCGCGGCCGGTTGCTTGGAGAAGGCGTCCGCCATGCGGGTGACGGGGTTCTCTTCGTCCCACGCACATCCACCGCCGCTCGGTTTCTGTACGTAAAGGAAGGGGAAGTCGCCCTGCCCCCACACGTTTCGCCAGCCGCGGATCAGCGCGCCCATCATCGTAAACTGATCCACCTCCGGGACGGCCGTACCGCTTTCGCCCTGATCCCAGAGGACGCCGCGAATGGCGTAGGGCACAACCGGTTCGATGTGCGCCGCGTAAAGGTCGCCAAGTTTGACGGGGCCCCTTGGCTTTCGCGGCGGCTGCTTGCCGGCTTGCGTGGCCGTCTTCACCGCGGCTTCCCAGGCGGCCAGAGCTTCCCCGTATTGCTTGAGCCGTTCCTCGTGCGAGGCACGAATCCCTTTCTCTTTCAGCAAGGCTCGCACGCCGGGATCCGCCGCGAACATTTCAGGACTCAACCAACGACCGGACGGCGTGCCACCGACCGCTCCCACAATCAGGCCGACGGGCACGTCAAGCTCCTCTTGCAGTGGCTGACCGAAAGAGAACAGAAGCGCCGAGAAGCCGTTGACGGCCGCTGCGTCGGCCTCCTTCCAGCCACCACGGTAGAGCCGCAATTGTGGATACGGCGCGGCGCCGACCATGGCGGCCAGAGCTTCGTCGCGTCGAGCGTAGCCACCCGTGCCCCCCGCCATGTTGGATTGCCCGGACCCGACCCACACTTCGCCGACCAGCACGTCCTGAAAGGTCACCGAGTTCGTGCCGCTGACGGTCAGCGTTCCGGGTTCGCCGACCGCAAGCGGTTGGAGCCTGACGATCCATTTTCCGTCCTTGTCGGCCGTCGTCTCTTGCTTCTGGTCTCGGAACGTCACCGTCACTTTCTCGGCCGCGGCGGCGGTGCCCCAAATCGGCACGGGTATCGTTTGCTGTAGAACCATGTGGTCGCCGAACATGCGGTTGACCCGCACTTCGGCCAGGGCGTCCGACGCAGCCATGGTCAGGACGATCATGGACAAAGCAAATCTTCCGGCAGCGGTTGTTTTCATCGTGCGATCTCCGTGAAGCAGGAAAGGATGCGGTGGAATGCCTTTTTTTAGCAGAACCCATCGCCGTGTCAAGCTTTGAAAGCTTTTGCCGAACATGGCCCATGCCGCGATCGTCATTTTCGTCCGAAAAGTGGTGTTCCATGGCCGCGAGCTTACCCTGAGCCATGCTGTTTGGACGCCATGGGGGTCGGACGATTGCCTTCGGGCCCCGTTCTATGGGATAATCGGCCGCAATGACCTTCGGACCTATTCTAATTGAAGGGAGCCCTCACATGCCGAAGCAAAGCAAGACCCTCGCCCGAGAAGCCAGGCTTGCGGTAGTTCTGGCCCTGACTGCGGCGATCTTCGCAACCAACAGCGTTACGACCGCCGACAGCGCCGCGGCGGAG
>JABMRP010000252.1 GCA_013202535.1 Planctomycetota bacterium | reverse complement strand
TTCCTGGCGGTCGATGCCGTGTTGCTGCTTCTGAACAACGTAACCGACGGGCTGGTCGTTTATCCCCAGGTGATCGCCAAGCACCTCGACGCCGAACTACCCTTCATGGCCACCGAGAACATCCTCATGGCCGCCGTCTCCGCCGGTGGCGATCGCCAGAAGTTGCACGAGCGGATCCGCGTGCACAGCCAGGAAGCGGGCAAGGTGGTCAAGGAACAGGGCGGGGCCAACGATCTGTTGGAGCGTCTGGCCGCCGACCCGGCCTTTCCCCCGTTTGACTTGGCCGCAACCCTCAACCCGGCCGATTACGTCGGCCGCTCGCCGGAGCAAGTCGACGAGTTCGTCGCCGAGGTCATCGAGCCAATCCGGGCGAAGTACCCCGACGCACTGGGCGGCAGCGCGGAGGTGCATGTGTAGACTTCGTTTCCAGTACTCAGCGGCACCCGAATCATCGAGCCAACGCAAACCATGCAACCGGGGCAAGCAGGAGTCCGCTCAAGACCGCGCCTAACGTCGCCATCATAATTGTCGCGGTCGCCCCGCGCCGAACACCGCCGATAATTCCAAGAATCCCGAGCCCGAAGGCGGCGAAGCCTGCAACAAGAAGAAGGCCGTAAAGCAGCGGTGATTCAATGGAAAGCCCGCCCAGGACGTACACAGTGAAGGAGGCACAGCACGAGATCTTCGCTGCTCGCTGGGAGAACGGCATTGGCACATCCGACGCACTGCCGGTGTCGGATGCAATCGTGTCTTCCGTCGGGGGCGTAGCCTGACTCGGATCGTTCATCACTGGCGGCCTTTTCCCTCAAGGGTATTGATACGCTGATCGTGCGAAGTCAAACCTTGTTTTCGCTTCTCGGACTCTTTGGGGGAAACGACACGAGTTGTCTGCCCGGCTGTTGTTGCTTCTCTTGAAGGTCGCGGCAAATGGCATCAAGGTCGTAGCCGAATTGCTTTGCGTACTCGTCGCGTGCTTTGCGAACTTCTTCCACGATCGGATCGTCATTCATCTCGTGGCATCCCACCCAACTAAGCGAGTTGTCCAATGTAGTATGAAGCCGAACGATCCGCCGGACAAGCCGGCGGGATTTCCAGGCAGCGGAGTTGGCCAGCATGTAGTATGAAGCCGAACGATCCGCCGGGCAAGCCGGCGGGATTTCCAAGGGGGGCAGTCCCCAAGCAATTCCCGTACGCGATCTACCCCTCTTGCTGCACACGGCGGCAAGTCGCACATACGCCGGTGACGAACATCCGGTGGCCGTGGACCTGGAAGTCGTGGCGGCGGGCCACGGCGTCGCGGAGTTGCTCGATCTCGGCGCTGTGGAACTCGATCAGGCTGTTGCACATCTGGCAGTAGAGATGGTCGTGGCGGGGGTAGCCGTAGTCGTGCTCGAAGACGCTACGGCCGTCGAGGACCATTTTGCGTAATAGGCCGGCCTCGACCAATTCGCCCAGCGTGCGGTAGACGGTCGGCCGGCTGACTTTGCGCTGGGCGATGAGTTCCTGCAGATGGGAGATCAACTCATCGGCGTCGAAGTGGTCGTGATGGCTGTAGACCTGCTCGACGATGAGGCGGCGCTGCTGGGTGACCCGTTTGCCGCGCCGCTTGAGAAACTCGGCAAAGCGGTCCGCGGGAGGGGCGGTGACGCGGACGGACGGGAGGGTGAAGTCTTCGGACATGAAAAGCGATCCCCGCGAGCGGACGGCGACGCCTACCCGATCTCGTCCAGCATGCGATGCATCGCGATCTCGAGTTTCTCGTCCGTGTCGTACGTACCTTCGGCGATCTGGCGGCGGATCGAATCGACCCGATCCTGGCGAATCTCGGAGGTCTGGCCCGCCTGTTCGGCAAGCCGCCCGGCCTCGGATATCTGCAACTCGTCCCGGATCTGGCCGCTATCACCCGACGGTGTCGGCTTGGCCGCCTGAGCCGTATGCGGCGCGCTGAGCGGCTGCGTGCCGTGGACATGAACTGGGCCGTAAATCTGCATCACTGATCCTCCCCAAAACGCGGGCATCACTCTGTCTAACTATACGTTACACGTTTTCCGCAGAGTTGTCGAGTTCGCCTTCGTTGGAAAAAGTTTTCGCCTGCCGTGCGTCGGCAGTCGTTTCATCGTCGCGGCGGCCGGACGAGATGAGCACAAACGGTCGCCGCCAACGACCGGATAAGCCGCCACCAGGACCGCATGTGACGCCTGTAACAGCGTCTCCACGCCGCCGCGGGACCGTTTCTCGGTCCGCCGTGGCCTTTCCTCCACAACAGCATGGCGAACTTGCATCCCACGAGTTGCCCTGGGGCAACCTTGTCGACCAGAGACAACACGACCCCCTGGTGACGATTATCGCGGTGGTGGATTAACGGGCGAGGTGACTCTGCGGGCGGACCAACCGATGTTGCCCGCCACGCTCCCCGAACCGGCTCTCTCCCACCGGCACGCACGACCGACATCTCTCGTAACGGCTCCGTGACGAGAACGCTCGGCGTAACGGCTAGGCTTGCCGGCTGCAAAAAGCGAGCGAAAAATCCTCCGCCGCGTTCGTTTCGTTCGGAATGTTCGCGTTCTGCGGCGTCGTGCGATCTCCAGTACGGCCGCTGGCGCCGATTGGTTCTCACGGATCGATTGCGGATTATAGAGTGATGTCGAAAGCCGTACAAGATCGACCGCTTGCGCCGCCGCCGGCCCGATTCCTCACGGCCGGCTGGAAATTGTGTCGATGACGTGCCTCAGACTCGTGAGCTTAGGAAGAATAGCAGAAATAGAGAAGGGTCGGAACAGTCGCGGCGGACCGCCAGGGCAAAAGAACGGCCCCGACCGGAAGCCGCACCTTCACTCGCATGGAAATCCTGACTATCAAACGAGTTAGGAAAGCGTGCGATTCACCCTGGATGAAGGAGAGTCGAGTATGCGGAGAATGTTGCAGCGACTTGCGGCGATCATCGCGGTTGTCATGTTGCCGACGATGGCCGCGGCCGAAGACGACAAGCGGCCCCAGCGAGGGGGTCCGGAAGCGTTTTTCCAGCGCCTCGACGCCACGATGACGGACAACTGACGGCCGACGAGTTTCCCGCCCCGATGAAACAGCGTCTGGAAGCCTTACTCCAGCGGGCCGATAAGGACGGCAAACTCAGTAAGGAGGAAGCACCGCCGCTGGTCTAGGCCGGCTTCGAGCGGCTCGATGCCGACAAAGACGGCGCGTTGGGTGGCGAGGAACTCCGGCGGGCGGTCATGGAGTTGGCCCGGCGACTTAACGCCGGGCAGGGTCGAATCGATCGACCGCCCACTCGCCGCCCCGCGCCGGACGCGACCGTCCGAAAGGCGCCGGCTCATCGGCCCGCGGCTCCCAGAAAACCCGAACCGAAGAAGGAGTGACCTACCCTACCGATTCCAACGAAATCGAACCGAGGCCCGGCGAAATTTCAGCCATTTCGCCGGGCTTTTTTTCATGCCCCCCAGCGGATGAATCTGAATTCTTGTGAATCCAGCGACGCGTCTTTCTCCCGCGAACCGGAACCGTCGGCGTGTGTCCTGCGTAATAGAGGGAGGAGAGCGGAGAGAAAGGAGCACAGGACCATGAAACACAACCGATTGAGCCGCCGCGACAGCCTCTGGCTGGTGGTCGACAGCCTGGGCATGACCGTCCGCGCCGACGGCCCGGCGTATCGACGTTTCAGCCGGAAACTGGACGATCAACTGGCCCAACTACTGGCCCGATGGCCCTCCAAAGCCGTGTTCGACCTTCAGCCCACGCTCACTCGGCGCGGGTCTCCCAACCCCGCCGAGAAGCCATGACCGAAGGTCTCCCGCGTTCCCATGTTCGTTTAACGCCCAGCCGCAGGCGCCGGCTCTTACGTTGCTCCAGCGCAGCGGGAGCCGGCGCCTGCGGCTGGGCGTTAAACGACCTGCTGGCGCCAGCCAACTACTGCTTCTTTTCGTCGCTGATGCCCAACCCCTCCAGCAACATACCACGGGGCATATCGGCCAGATCGGCGGGCGGGGCTTCGTCTTCGGCCAGATCGGCGGGCGCTTCGACGAAGCGGAACTTGCGAATCGCCGGCACCAGATCGTCGCCCGGGGTACACCGGTCGAGGAACCGGTCCCAGCGGTTCTTCTCCTCGCCTTCGAGCGAACGATACCAGGTCGCATAGCCGGTCAGCGCCTCGTCGGCCAACACGATCTGGCCGAAGTGCTTCTGCTGAAACGCCTCGTCCGGCTCGCTCCACACGGCGAAGCAGAACGCGGGCAGCGGGTTGATGTCGCTCATTTCCGTCGACCAGCTCACCTTCTTGCTCTTCGCCTGCCATTGGCCGTTGGTCGAAAACGGTTTGACGGGACACGCCAGTTTCACTTCGAGCGTGTCGCCGGCCGGGAAGATCGCGATGGCGAAGCAGTCGGTCACCAGATCGCCCACGACCTCTTCGGGCGTCGGCGGTTCTTCCTTGTGCCTCGGCCCATCTTCATCGGGCGGCCCTTGGGGCTCGGGATCGATCTGCTTCTGCTCTTTCTTCCACCCGGCAAGGCGTTGCTTGTAGAGGTCGGTCGTCTTCACGTAGTCGCTGATCGACTTCTCCAGCTTCTCTGGATCGCCCAGGAAGGCCAAGGCCGGGGGAATCGGTTCTTCGTCGGCGATGCCCATTCGCCGGGCAACCAGTCGCCCGACGAGGTCGAGCACTCGCTGAGGGTCGTCCTCCGCCACGGACCTCGCGATGACCGGCAGATCGGCCGTGCGGAGATAGTCGCGCTCGCTGAGATACTGCCACGCCCGGGCGGCGACTTCCACGCCCTTGCCGTCTTGCTCGCTTCCCTTGCCTTGCTCCGGCGCCGCCATGGTCATGGCGATCCAACCGTAGAGCCCCAGGTTTTTCAGGTCGCGGCGAAATTCGTTGTCGAGAAACTTTTTCAACCGATCGAACCCGGGCTCGTCGCCCAACTCCGTTTCGAGCCACCCCGCCACGAGATCGGCCAATTGGTCGGCCGCCTGACGTTGTTTGGCCCGGCCGGCTTCCAGGTCGTCGCTGCCGCCGAACCGTTCGATGTAGGCCGACGTGCTGCCCATCGACGTCTCCCAATGGGTATACGACCCGGCGCCGCCGAAATCGTCGGGCATCTTCTCGCCGAATTCGCCCATGAAGACGTGCTTGTCGGCGCTGTCGGGCGTTTCGCGCCCGCCGTAGATCGCCACGAGTTTCTCAAGTTCGTCATCCGGCAAGGCGCTGACCCGGCCCTCGGAATCGACATACCAGCAGGTCAGTTTCCGCTGGATTCCGTCTCCCTCGGGGGTGATCTCAACGACGTAACAATTGTGTCCGCAACCGGCAGCCACGGCGGCCAGTATGCCGGCCGTGGCCAGGAGCATGAAGAATCGTCGCATGGCTGGTATCTCCTATGGCTGAAACCCCGTACGGTGGCCCAGTCATTCTACCACAGCGACGTCCCGGTGACCTCAGTCATCCGGGTTTTCCCGTGCTCGCGGGCGATGGACAGTTGGTGCCCCACTTGCGGCCGCGTCGGTCGGCGCGTTGTCGTGCCCGTTGGATCGGGCTACGGGGGCAGGATCCCCAGACGCTCTTCCTCCTCTTCCTGGATGATAATCCGGGGCGTCACTCCGCCGAGGATGAGCCGCGTTTCCGTTTTCGCCTCGGTGTCGGCCGGTTCTCGTGTCGCGGCGGGTCGTGGAAGGGGACGGACATCGCCTGCGTCGACGGGGCGAGCCAGGTCGACCGCTTGGTCGCTTCTCGTTCGGAAAGCATGCCGATCGGGCCGTGGTGGCCCTGGGCCGACTTCCGTCGGACGGAGCATCACGAGCATCGATTGCGGATTCCCCCGGTCGTCTCTCGTCTTCAACCCGCCCACGAGCAGCGTCTTGCCGTCGGGCAACCGTGCCGCAATGTCCACCCGGATCGTCTCCACCTCGGGGATCTGGACCGTCGTGTCCGACTTGCCGCCATCGGCAAACGTGAACGTCTCCACGCCGACGATCCGTGACAGGGCCAGTTGGCAGTCCAGCCGCACGGAACCTTTGCCCAGTAACCGCGGCCGCAACTGCATTCGCAGCCCTTCGTCGATAACCCGAATGACGGGTTGCTTCGCTTCGCCGGTCTCGCCGACAACCCGTTTGACGGACACGACGAAGGGAGACTGCGAACCGATGCGAACCGTGGCCGTCTGGCCGTGGGGTACGACGACTTTGGGAGCCGCCAGGACGCTGACCCGGCCGGCGGCAGTGGGGGTGTCCTTGAATCCCAGCAGTGCTCGCATCCGCTTCCCGAGGCTCCCGATCGCTTCGGGCGGTGCATCGTCGGTCGTCAGCAATCGACGCTCCAGCGCTGCGGCCTGTTCGTCGTCCAGCACGGCAAACGTCACCGGGAGGTTTTTCTCTCGGACCGTCGTGGCCCGGCCGCGCCCAACGGCGCGGCCCGTCAGATCGTCACGCACCGGCCAATCGGGCATCTCATCCATGGAATCTTCGGAATCCGGCGAATCTCCACCAGGAACCTCTCCGAGAGTGACCGGCGGGCCTATCCGCAAAGATTCGAGCTTGTCGGCCGGTCCGACGATCCACTTGGCCTCGATGATGATCAGCGGCTCGTCCGCCGCGACCACCAATGCCGTGCCGGGCAACACGGTCGCCGCGGCCAGGATCATCACCGGCCAATGCCACCAGGGACTTCGCTTGTGACTTCCGTGTCCAAGTCGCATGATTCGCTCCACTGGTCTCGATGTGACCTCCACCGGGCAAACGCCGGAAGAGCCGGGCGGACAATCACCCCATGATCCCCCAATCCACCCGCATGGCCAATAGCAATCTCAAGAGATGTGGGATACTTACCCCCCCGACAGAAGGAGAGCGGCTATCGGGCTTCGCCTCACCGCAATAACCACGCGACGGCGTCGGTCATCCGCTCCGCTTCGGCAGCGGTGCAGAGAGAAAGTTGATCCGACACTCCGGCAGCATGGAACGCGGCCTGTACCACGGGCGGGGCGTCCGTTCCTTCGCCGGCCAGCCACGTCGGTTGGGGTGCGGAGAGGGCAATCATGCCGGGCAGGTCCAGATATTTGGCTCCGCCGGGGAGGAAATCGGGATCGTCGATGGCGGTCAACCGGGCGAATCGGAAGCCGGCCGTGTCGATGGCCGCGCGGCGGACCGCCTCGCCTGCTTGCGCCCGAGCCGCTGCGGCCCAATGTCCGGCGCCGGCAGTGCCCACCAGATCGACGCGCCCGGCCGCTCCTTCGCCGGCGGCGAAATAGGCGACCGCCGAGAGAATATCATGCACTCGCTGGGCGAACGTCGAATGGTTGTAGCCGAACGTGTACCCGGCATACAGGGCCCACTCGCCCCGGCCGCTGTTGTTCAGTCGTGCGGCGGCCAGCGGTTTGCCATCGGCGGTGAACTCCCCCTGCCCGATCAGATCGAGCCCGACGACCGCCACGCCGGCGGCCAGCAGCTTTTTTACCGCCGGGAGAGGCGACCCGTCATCGGAAAACAGTCCCCCTTTACCGGTCGGCGTGACCCAAATCACCGTCCGCCGGTTCCACTTCTTGGGCCGCAGACAGATGGCCGGCACGGTCTCATCGCGATCGGCGTTGCGCAGCAGAAACGTTTCGAGTTGCCAATCTCCGTGGCTTTTGGTCTGGAATTTCTCGCGCGCGATCTCGCCCACGTCGGTCAGTCGCCGGCCGATCATCACATCGACGGCCCCGCCGATGACGCGGCGATATTCGGCCAGTGAGGTGGCGTCGCCGGGCACGAGGGCGGCCATCTGGCGATCGCTGTCGGCGGTGATCCAGCCCAGCAACGCCCGTTCGTGATCGGCGTCTTCGCTGGGCGGTTTGGGATGCGCGTCGTTCCAAACGCTCATCTCGGCGACCGACAGCGGCTTGAAATCTCGCTCGACGATCGGTTCGGCGGCGCCCAATTTCAGATGCTTGTTCAGCCAGTCGTACATCACGGCGCGGCTGACGCTGTTGTAGTTGTGCGGAAACTGCACAAACGGGGCGGCCATCACGCGATCTTCGATGCCCAGCATCTTGTAATGCCGCTTCAACTCGGGCAGCCCCTTGG
>JABMRP010000251.1 GCA_013202535.1 Planctomycetota bacterium | reverse complement strand
GGCCGTCGGTGCCGATCTCGTAAATGTGCCAACCGCCTTCAACGCCCTTTCTTCGCGCGGAGAAAAAAAGCGACTCCCCGTCGTACGACGCGTTCATGTCGAAGATCGCCCCGGTCGGATCGTCGTAGATCACGCGCGGCGATTGCCGTGGCTGCTGCGGATCGAGCACGCAAATACTCGCCGGGCTGGCACCTCGCGCGATGTACGGCGAGATGGCGTTGATCGCAAACGCCGGGCAGCGAATGAAGGCGATGGGCGGCAGGCTGCGCGCCTGTTCTTGCCACAAATCGTCAATTGCTCGGGCGGCCACCAGGACCGACGCTTCATCATCGTCGTCGGTGGCCTTCTCGACGACCGGACCCAGGACATCCAACTTCGCCAGATAGGTGGCACCGCTGGCCGACGCCCCAACGCTCGATGCCAGCACGTCGGCCATTCTCAGCCGGGCCGGGTCGTACATTGGCAACGGCGAGATATCGAGGTTGAATTGTCGCACTTTCTCCTGCGCGTCGGCAAATCGACATGCGCGAAAATGGAGCTCTCGCAACTGGGCCAAATCCGTGTTGTCTTCAAACTCCGGCAGCAGAGCCGCGGCACCACCCGGCAGCGCGAGCCGCCGCAAGATAGCCGCCACGTAGGCCGCATGTTGACTGGCCGGCAATGCCGCTGGGTCGATTTGGTCGATGCTCAGGCAATACTCTTCATATCGCCGGGCAAGCGACTCGATCTCGGCCCCTTTGGCAGGGTCGACAGCGACCCACGGTTCGTTGCCCGGGTAGAATCGCTGCGGTTCCCAATGGGCGGCTCCCGGACGAACCGGGTTCGACGGAGTCAACGGCGGCATGGCAAAGGCAAAGCCGTGTGCCCCGTGCATGCTGGTAATCTTCACCAACAGCCGATTCTCCCCCGGCCGCAGTCGAAGCGTCGTCATCAGCGCGGCCGGAAACCGCGACGATCCGCTCCGGCCCGGGTTATGGGCCGTGCCGACCGATTCGCCGTTGAGCCACGCCTGGATGTTGTCCAGGGCGAAGACGTTCATGGGCAAGGCAATCGCACGACGGGCGGTGATGGTTCGATACAGATAGCACGTCTCGTTCTTCATCGGCGGCGGACCCACCGGGAGCGGATTCACGTAGCCGTCGGTCCACTCGGGGTGTTGCTGCCATCGTCGCACGGCCTCGCCCTTCACCGGCCATGTGCGAGTCAGGTCGATTGCCGTCCCGCCGACGGCGAGCACCTGTTTCTCCGGGGGGAAGACGGTTGCAAACGAGCGGAGATGCAGTCCCTCGGGCGTATCCTTCATCGGCCCGACACAATACCAGGTGCCCAGTTGCACGTCGGCATCGGTGATGCGCTGCTCGGGGCTACCCGTGCGTCTCTCTCGAACGACACGGGAGAGTCGGATTAGATTTTCCCAAACGTCGCCGCCGGAAACCTCGCCCAAGAGCGACAGTGGATCGAACGGCTGCGGGCCCTTTTCTATGAGAACACGAATTTGCTCGGGCAGTAGGGCCTGATCGTAGATCACCAGATCGTCGACATGACCACTAAATGCGCCGGCATCGGGCCAATCGGACATACCGATCCGCAGCACGCTGCCGCTGTCCGCTCCGGCCCGCCAGGACGTCTCGGTCGTCTGGTCGGAGCCGTCGACAAGGACCTGCTTCGTCCCAAGCATTGCATCGTAGACAACGGCCACGTGGTGCCATTTGCCATCGTTGACGCGAATAGCATTCGTGGAAAGCCACTCCTGACTGCAAGCGACGAACCCGAACTCGCGATCACCGAACCCTTCTTTAACGAAGAAGATCTTCTCGTTGTTCTCCAACTTGCCGTCGACATCGTCCTTGCCCAGCAGGGCCATTTTGGCACCGGTCGTCTTGACCCAAGCGGCAACGGTAAAGCTGTGACCATCGCCGAAGGTCGTCACGGGATGGTCGATGCGGACCCAGTCGCCACGGCCGTCCAGTGCCAGCGCCGAGGCCCGGGTTACCGTGCCGTCGCTAACGTCCGCCTGCAGTCGGGCATCGCCGACGAATTTCCCGTCGAGTGCCGCCCCGCCGGCCCCGGAGTTGGGTGTACTCTTACCTTGGCTCGTTTCGTCGAACGCCCAATGGCCGACGATGTCTGCCCGAATCGCGGATCCGGTGCAGAGGATGATCGATATTCCCGCGACCAACAAAGGCCGGCCTGACCATCTCGCGTTCATTGTGAAAGGCTCTCCGGGCAAGCGTTTATTTCTCCACCAAATCGTACACCCGCACGTAGTCGACCAGAAACCGATCGGGCAGTTTGGCCTTGGCGATATCGCCGCCCCAATCGCCTACTTCGTCGCTGAGCTTGATGTACAAGGGGGCCTGGCAGACGCCGCCGGCGCGAGTGCGCCAAGTTTCCCGGCCGTCGACGAAGAAGACGTACTC
>JABMRP010000250.1 GCA_013202535.1 Planctomycetota bacterium | reverse complement strand
TGTTCAACTCGACCCGCTGCGTGCAGACGGTCGACTGCTTCCCCACGCCCGTGTCGAATCTCTACCTGATGGACGCCGGCGGCGGCAACGTTCGCCGGGCGACGGTCAACCACGTTCACGACAACTCGCCCTCGGTGTTGGCCGACGGCCGGGTTGTTTTCACCCGCTGGGAATACAACGACCGTTGGGTGCTCCACGTGCAGGGGTTGGCGGTGGTCAATCCCGACGGGACCGGCGGCCGGGCCCTTTACGGGAACAACTCGTTTTGGCCCATTTCCATGCTCCACGCCCGGGCGATCCCCGGCAGCGACAAGATCGTCTGCACGCTCTCGGGCCATCACTCGGTCGACCAGTGCGGCGAGATCGGCATCTTCGACACGAGTCTGGGCACCGAAGAGGCGGCCGGCTGTGTGCATCTTTGGCCGCCGCGAAAGATCGAACCGATCCGCGACGAGATGTATTGGCGGAAGCTTCCGGCCCTGTACCAGTATCCCTACCCGCTTTCGGAACATTTCTTTCTCGTCGCCTGCAAGCCGCGGGGGGAGCAGCATTACGGCATTTATCTGATCGATACGTTCGGCAATCGCCAATTGATCCACCGCGAGCCGGATATTTCATGTGTCTCGCCCATGCCCCTTCGCCCGCGTCCGAGACCGCCGGTGATCCCCTCGCGGGTTCGCTATGAAACCGACGATGCAACGGTCTGTTTGGTCGACGTCTACCGAGGCTCGGGAATGCGGGGCGTGCCACGCGGCGAAGTCGAGGCGTTGCGGATTGTGGAACTGATCAACCGCCCGATGGGCAATCGCCAGTGGGCCGGCATGGACGGTACGCCGCCGATGGGATTGAACAGCTCGTGGGACGCCAAGCGCGTGGTCGGCACCGTACCGGTCGACGACGACGGTTCGGCCGTGTTCCGGGTGCCCGCGGCAACGGCGTTGTACTTCCAGCCGTTGGACGCTCGCGGCCGGGCGATTCAATGGGAGCGGAGTTGGGTCACGTTGCAGCCGGGCGAGGTCCGCTCGTGTGTCGGTTGCCACGACGCCAAGGATCGCGCGCCCGCGCTGGCCGGGGGGCGTATGCAAGAGGCCCTGGCACGCACGCCGCTGGTGCCCGATCCCGGCTGGTGCGCAACGGGCCGGCCGTTGAACTTCCATCAAGACGTGCAGCCGGTGCTCGATACCGTGTGCGTTGAGTGTCACGACCAGGACCACCCCCGGGGAATCGACCTTCGGGCCGATAAGACTGACGGATTCAGCCTCGGCTACGAAAACCTCCGCCCGTGGGTCACGGTCTCCGGCACTCGCGGCGATCCGCCGAAAATTGCCCCCAAGTCGGTCGGCGCGATCGCCAGCCCGTTGATCGCGATGCTCGAAAAGGGCCACAACGACGTGAAACTCTCGACGGAGCAGATGAGCCGGCTGGTTACCTGGATCGACGTGGGAGCGCCGTATTACGGCACGTACGCGCTTTCTCGCTACGATGCGCCCTTCGGCCGCTGCATCGTCCGCGACGCCGGGCCGCTGTGGCGTGCGTTGGGCGATGCGTGTGCGGAGTGTCACAAGCCGTCCAACCCACCTGGACTGCCCGAGCAGGCTTTCGGCCGGTCGCGCAAGGGTCGCGGATTCGCATGGCGCGAGGCACAACGCTACGACACGACCAACGCCGTGCTGGTCAATCTGACCCATCCCGACCAGAGCCGGCTGTTACGCGGCCCGCTTGCCAAGGAATCCGGCGGACTGGCTCTGTGCGGCGGTTTCGAGTTTTCCACAACCGCCGATCCCCGTTACCGCGCCGCCCTGGCGGTGATCGAAGCCTGGTCCCGCGAGCTAGAAGAAGAGCCCCGCGAGGACATGCCCGGTTCAACGCCATGCGCCGAGTACACTGTCTGGTGGAAGAAACGGCTCCAGTCCGAAGCGATTGAACGGCGTAGCCGGCGCGCGTTGAGCGACGGTAGTCAGAGGGGAAAAGGGGACATCACTGATTTTGAGGAGGGGAGAAATCAGTGATGTCCCCTTTTGTTGAGCAACGGCTTCGCTGGCGGACGGCACACGGAGTGTGCCTGCTACTGCCGGTGGTTGATTCGGCGTACGCACGCGGATATGATTCCGAGGAATGTGCCCCGCCCCGCTTCCGACACGAGGAGAAGCCAACCGCCATGCTCCAGCGAATCGATCACGTGAATATCGTTGTCGAGGATCTTGCGGCGATGACTGCCTTCTATCGCGATACGCTCGGGCTGCGGGCGACCAAGGAGATCACGATCAGCGGCCCGTGGATTGAAACGACTACCGGGCTTGATACGGTCGAGGCCGACGTGGTTTACCTGGAGGCGGACAGCGCCGCGGGTTTGGAACTGATCTGCTACCGCACACCCAAGGGCATACGGCCCGACGCGCTGGAGGTACCCAACAGCCGAGGCCTGCGGCATATCGCCTTCACGGTGGACGATCTCGATGCGGTGGTCGCGTTGTTGAAGAAAAGGGGTGTCGACCTGCTCAGCGAAATTCAATGTGTCCCCACCTCGCAGGTCGAGTTCGGCGACCGGCAGAAGCGGATCGTCTACTGCCGCGACCCGGAAGGTAATCTGCTGGAGCTGTGCGATTTGTGTAGCGCTTCGCCCGACTCATAGTCAATCGGGCGGATGTCTGCTATCATGGCGGCGGATCGGAATCTTACCGCTTAGCAGGAGTTTGATCATGTCCGTCGAGCAGTCCAGGCAGAGAGTCTTCGCGGCGATCGACCACAAGCCGGTCGACCGCGTGCCGGTGATGTATCGAGGGCTTCCTGAAACCGACGCGAAGCTCTGCCAGCATTTTGGCATAGGGCCGGTCGACGACCATTGGCCCGAGCTTGCCGAGCGATTGGGCGTCGACCTGTTCTCCGGCGGTTCGTCGATGGGCCGGTATACGCGGCTTGCGCCGAAATACGTGGGGCCGGTCACCGATGAACACTGCCTGTTCCACCTGGAGTTTGTCTGGGGCCTGATGGCCAAGGAAATCTCCGCCGAAACCCATACGTACGTCGACTGGCCCGACCATCCGATGGCCGAGTTCACGTCGGTCCGGCAGGTCGAAGAGTACCCCTCGCCGCGGATCGAGGACTTCGATTTCACCGGCATGGCGGTCGACGACGGCGCCCCGGTCCGCGGCCTCTGGAGCACGGGCCGGCTGAACCACGTTTACATGCTCGCGGCCCGGCTCCGCGGCATGGACCGGCTGCTGATGGACATGGCCGCCGATCCGGCCATGGCCGAGGCGATTATCGACAAGGTGGGCACGTTTGCCGTCGAGTTCAACCGCGCGGCCTTGGCCCAAGTAGGCTCGAAGGTGGACCATTACGTCCACTGGGACGACGTGGCCATGCAAAACGGCCTGATGATGGGCCCGGTGCAGTGGAATCGATATCTGAAGAAGTGGTCCGAGATCATGTACGCCGACGCGAAGCAGTACGGACTGAAGGTTTTCTACCATTGCTGCGGCAGCTATCATCCGATCATCCCGACGCTGATCGACATCGGCGTCGACATCCTCGACCCGGTGCAGACGTCGGCCCGGGAGATGGACCTGGCGACGCTCAAACGCCGCTACGGCAACAACGTCTGCTGGCACGGCGGCATCGACGTACAAAAGCTTCTGCCCAAGGGAACCGTCGCGGAGATTCGCGCCGCGGTGGCCGAAGCGAAAGAGCTATTCGGCCACGACGGCGGCATCGTGCTCGGGCCGTCCCACGAGATTACGCCCGACACGCCAATCGAGAATATTTTGGCGGTGTATGGGGAGTGAGTTGGTGCGAGATACGCTAACAGACTCCCGACCCCTTTTTCGTTCTTTTTCGTTCCATTCATGGCGTCAAGTGATTGCGCGAGGAAGTACAATGAAACTGACGTTCGATTATGACGAGCACGAAACGACCGGCAAAGATACCTGCCTCATTCACGGATCAGGACGATTGCCGGTGGACAGTCCAGGTCTACCGTTCGATGTGTTCGGTTCCGGGAAACCAATGTTGCTCGTTTATGCCGGACATTCGATTGCGGCACAGATCACTCGACTCGCAGAGCTATCAATGGGCGTAATTGTGGTCGCAGTGCGCGTGGAATCTGGTTCATTCAACGCCGCCGACTTGGAAGGAAAGCAGTTTTCACTAGAACCTGTGGGCGACTTGGGGCCAGTGTAGTGGTGTGTTGATCCGGGAGCGGACGCTAAAAGGGACGCTAAAAGGGGTCGGGTGTCTTTGTTGGTCCGAGAGAGACTTTCACTCCCTCTTAGTGTTTCACAATCGATTGTACGATGGCTCTGCGAAGCCGGCCTTTCCTCGCTTCTCGACGGGCTCGGAGGCCCATCGTACCGACTTCTTCACAACCTATCCGCGAGATGGCTTCCATACTCCCCATGCTCACGGCGCATCACCCAATTCGGCCTGGAGTTTCCCCAGCCGTTTCTTAAGCTGCTCGATGATCTCCGCATGGGCCGCGTCGTCAACCGCGTTGCGTGTTTCGTGCGGATCGTGGGCCAGATCGTAAAACTCCCAGCGGCGATCTTCGGCCCGATCGGTCAGGCCGTCGTAATAGATCAGCTTGGCGTCGTGGGTGCGGATGCCGAAATGGGCCGGGCGTTGGCGGCTGCCTGCGTAGTAGCGGTAGTACATCGCGTCGCGCCAGTCGGGCGGAGTCTTGCCGGCCAGATTGGCGCGGAAGCTGCGCCCTTGCATCGCCGCGGGCGGTTTGGCGCCGGCATAATCGAGAAACGTGGGCGCGAAATCGACATTCAGGATGATATCGTCGAGCACGGTGCGCGGCTTGATCTCGCGCGGGTAGCGCACGACCAGCGGCATCCGCAGGCTCTCTTCGAGCATGAACCGTTTGTCGAAGTAGTTGTGTTCGCCGAGAAAATACCCTTGGTCGCTGGTGTAGATGACGATCGTATCGCGGGCCAGTTCGTGCTTGTCGAGATAATCCAACACGCGACCGATATTCTCGTCGATCGCCGCCCCACAGCGGAGAAAGTCCTTGACGAACTTCTGGTACGTCGCCCGACGGACGGCTTTGGGGTCGTCGCTATCCAGCTCAAGCTTCCCGTCGCCGTGTCCCGGCTTGCTCATCCGCTCGGTGAGAATTTCCAGCGGCCAACCCGGCACGAGCGTACCCTTCGGACCGGTCGAACCGAACAGCGTCTCGGGCTCCGGCAGGTCGACGTCCCGGTACAGATGCCCGTGGCGGGGGTGAAACTGCCACGGTTCGTGCGTGGCCTTGAAATGCAGCATCAGACAGAAGGGCTTGTCCGAGTCGCGCCGATCGAGCCAACCGAGGGCTTTGCCGGTAAACACGTCGGTGCTATAGCCGCCCTCTTGCACGACGGGCTTGGTCTGATCCATTTCGTACATCACGGGATTGTGATAGCGCCCCTGGCCCTTGATGATATTCCAATAGTCGAACCCGGCGGGCGGTTTCTTCAGATGCCACTTGCCGACCAGGGCCGTCCGGTAGCCGGCCTTTTGCAGACGTTTGGCAACGTTGTCGGCCCGGGGGTCCATCGCTCCGGAGAGCGTCTTCACGCCGTTTATGTGGCTGTACTGGCCGGTGAGGATCGACGCCCGACTGGGTACGCAGATCGAGTTGGTACAGAAGCAGTTGGTCAGCCGCGCACCCTGCCGGGCCAGCCGATCGATGTTCGGCGTCTTGACCCAAGGAGCCAGCCGGCCTCCGTAACATCCCCAGGCCTGGCTCGTGTGGTCGTCGGCCATGATGAAGAGGATATTGGGCCGGGGAACCGGTTCGGCCAGCGATGCCCGAGCCGTGCCGAGTAGCAATAGGCCGATCCCAATCACACCGGCAAGCCGGCCGGTCGATCTGATTTGCATCGTTTTCACTCCCGTTCTTGGATCGTTGCGATGATCGACAAGTCATTCTACCCAGGATTGGCGCGGAAGCCAGCGCCGGGGGCTGTTCGTCTGTCCTGGATGAAGTTGCGGTCCGCGGCCACGGCGGTGTCCCATCCGCCTCTGGCGGAGGGTGCCGTCTCTTGTCCCACTTTCCTGGGCTACGGCCGGTTCCGTCTTCAAGGTATAATCGATCTCGATGTCGATAGAATCGGCGGTTGGGAATCGATGGTAATACCGAGCCCGGCAGGAGTATGGCCATGCAACAGTTAACGCGGCGCGGCGTGCTAAAAACTCTGGGCGGATCGATGGCCGCGTTGTCGATGGGACACGCGTGGGCCGAGGCAAACGAAGCATCGGTTCGTGAGGCGGTCTCGGTGGGCATCGTGGCCGACGTGCATCAGGACGTGATCCACGATGCGCCGGCGAGAATGAACCGTTTCATTGGCCAGATGGACCGGCGGAAGCCCGATTATGTGATTCAGTTGGGCGACTTCGCGCTGCCGCACGAGCAGAATCAGCCGTTCCTGGATGCGTGGAATGGATTTGTCGGGCCGCGGTATCACGTGTTGGGTAACCACGATACCGATCACGGCTTTACCAAGCAACAGACGATCCGGTGGTGGTCCATGCAAGGGCGGTATTATTCGTTCGACGTCAAGGGCTGGCACTTTGTCGTGCTCGACGGCAACGACGCCAACCCCCGGCCGTGGTCCGGTTACAACCGTTACATCGACACCGAACAGTTGGCCTGGCTGGAGAAGGATTTGGCGTCGACCGCCGCTCCCACGGTAATCTACTCCCACCAGAGTATCGAGAAGACCGACAGCGGCGTGGCCAACGGTGAGCAGGTCCGTGAACTACTTGAGCAGGTCAACCGAAAAGCCGGGCGAACGCAGGTATTCGCCTGCCTGTCCGGTCATCACCACGCCGATTACATGAAGGTCATCAACGGCATCCATTACCTCCAGATCAACAGCATGTCTTACCAATGGCTTGGCGGTAAGTACAAACGCCAGCGGTTCGCTCCGGAGGTTGAAAAGGCCCATCCGTGGGTAAGCTACACGGCGCCCTACCGCGATCCACTATTTGCCGTGATGACGCTCGACCCCAAGTCAGGCACGATGAGCATCGAAGGGATGAAAACCACATTCATCCCACCCACGCCGAAGGAACTGGATGTCCCCGACGCCGAGCGACGCACGCCGACGATTACCGCGCGGACTCTGAACGTCGGCGATGGGTGGGGGCGGTGATTGACAATCCTGGTCCGTTAGGCCACACTCACGAAGTCCCCGAGCCGCGATAGGCAAGAACCATGGCAGAGCGACAAGCACGCCGGACGACGCGGGAACTCACTCCCGCCGAACAAGAGCGGCTCGTACGTCAGCGCGAACAGATAGCGGAAGAGTTGCCGGAAATGACGGCCCGGGATCAGATGCGCAAGGAAGCACGTGAAGAGGCCACGTTGAGCGGTGAACTCCGCCGGGCCGTCCACGCCAGCGAGTTGGCCCTTTCGGTCATCGCCGCCCAGGCCGCTATCACTCCCTTAATGCTCGACGATTTCCTCACCGGTGAACGGACCCTGCGATCCGACGTCATCGACCGTCTGGCCGACGCGCTCGGGTGCCAGTTGACGAGAAGCGGGTGAGTGAGAAACCTGGGAGGCAGAATGAAAAAGACACTCTTGGTCACAGACAACCTTCCGGAATGGGAAAGCCAAGGTGCGAGACTGGAACTGACGGGT